>JAZDMM010000108.1:0-5056 GCA_043800965.1 Microcaldota archaeon
CAACCTCGGCCCCAAATACTCTTCAACAAACCTACGGGCTGGTAGATCAACGGTAGATCGCAACGTTCGCATCGTTGAGGCTGCGGGTTCAAAAGACCACCCCTTTCTTTTAAGAAAAGAAAGGTCTGGTCGGACGCCAAAGAAAAAGACGCTCCGACTGACGGTGCTGAAAATCCCGTCCAGTCCATTTGCAATCCTTTTTCTTTAAGAAAGAAAAAGGCTTGCGACCCAAAAAGAAAACGGCGGTTGCCAAAAGAAAGAACGGCGTAGCCGGGTTGAACTGCGGTTGCCTCAAGGAAACGCATTAAGGAAGGGGTGACGATTCAACCAAAGTAGGGGAAACCATTGGTTTCCCATAGGTTGGTTGTTGTGAACAAGTGGCTGAAGGTTGCTAACGTCCTGGTTGCGCTAGCTTTCTTATGGCTCTTCTTTTCGCTCGTGAATTTAGGCGACTTGGCTAAAGCGCTTGAATCCGTCAACTGGCTTTGGCTCGTTGCCGCGGCCTTGCTTTACTTCGCAATGAACTTGACGAGCGTTTGGAGAATCCGCTGGCTCTTGCAAAACAAGGTTTCGTTTGCCGAAGCGTTTCAAAGTCATTTCGCTGCATTGCTACTGAGCGATGTTACGCCCGGTAGAGCGGGCTACGCCTACCTCCTCGTGAAGCTGAAGAAAGCAAGAGTCAATTCGTCTTTTGCAGCCAAGGTTCTTGGAGTCGGGCTGATCTCGGATTTTGTTGTGCGCGCGTTGTTGATTCTTGCAGCGGTTTACTTGTTTTCAAACGAGTTTCTTTTTTCCGGCGTCTTAATCGCGGTCGGTTGCATCGCCGCATTCGGCTTGCTTGAGAAGAGAGTGGTTTTGTTTTCCAAGTTATTAGCCCGGGTTCCGTTTTACGGAGCGCGGTTAAAGCGCGTTTACGACGGCTTGTTCGACTACGAGCTTTCAAAGCGCGCGCTCGCGGGTTCGTTTGCAGTTAGCGTTGCCGGGGTTATTATTCGGGGAGCGGCTTGGCTCGCGGTTTTTTACGCGCTTGGCATTACCGCGAATGCTAACTTGTTTGACTTTGTTGTTCTCAACGGCTTGTTGACCGCGATTTCGTTTGCGCCGGTTTCAATAGCGGGAATCGGTTTGCAGGAGGGCGCGGGAGCGGTATTGTTTTCAATAGTTTTAGGCGTTTCGCTACCAACGGCAGCCGCGCTAATGATACTAATTCGCGTGGTTGAAGCCGGTACCGACTTCGTATTTGGTGTTCGCCCGCTTTTGCTCAGCCGTTAAACGATTTTATTGATTGCGCAATTGTTTCAACATCTTGCTCGGTCACCAGCGGGTGAACCGGCAATGAAAGCACGCGCTTCGTGAGCTCGATAGTGTTCGGGCAATTTGCGTGCGCGGCGTCGAAAGTCGGAAGCTCGTGAAGCGGCTGAGGGTAATACACGCCGGATCCGACTCCCGCGTTCTTTAAATGCTCTTTCAATTCATCGCGCTTGTCCGTTTTAATTGTGTACTGGTGGTATACGTGTTTTGCGCGCGAGTCAACGAACGGCGTTTCAACAACGCCGTCAAGCAATTCGTTCAAAAGCGCAGCGTTCTTCCTGCGCCTCTCGGTGAAAGCATCGATTTTCTTTAACTGCGCCAATCCGATTGCGGCGCACAAGCTCGTCATGCGGAAATTAAAGCCCATTGTGGCGTAGTCGTACTGCTTGCGCTGGCCGTGCGTCCTGTATAACAGAATTTTTTCCGCGAGCGCATCGTCATCGGTCAAGACCATTCCGCCTTCGCCGGTGGTCATGTTCTTGGTGGGGTAAAACGACAGCGTTGCGCAGTAATCCCCGAGGTTTTTTTTGCCGTTCCATTCGCAGCCGATTGCTTGCGCGTTATCGCTGATTAAGGGAATGCCTTTCGATTCAGCGATTTCCTTGAGCGCGTCCATGTCGTATGCCTGGCCGTACAACGAAACGCCGATAATCGCCTTTGTTTTAGGCGTTATTTTGCGCTTGACGTCTTCCGGGTCAATGTTGAACGTTTTTTTATCGACGTCCGCGAAAACCGGAACAGCACCGACAAAGCGCGGAGTGTTCGCGGTTGCAATAAACGTGAAGTCGGGAATGATTACCTCGTCTCCCGGCTTTATTTCCGCGCCCAGCATTGCCAAGTGCAGTGCGGTTGTTCCGTTAGTGCACGCGATTCCGTGCTTGTAGCCCGAGTATTCCGCGCATTTTCTCTCGAATTCCTCGACTACCGGGCCGTGCGCTATTTGCCCGCTTTTCATTACTTCGATTACCGCGTTGATTTCCTCGTCTTGCATCACGGGCTTCGCTATCGGAATCATTTTTTTTCACACCCGCCGCATTTCATTGTTTTTTCGCCGGCTTTAGCGCCGCACTTGCAAACGAATCCTATTAACCGCGCGGGATTGCCCACAACCAAGCCGTGAGCCGGCACGTCCTTGGTAACAACAGCGCCTGCTCCAACCAGGCAGTATTCGCCGAGCACGCGAGGCTTTTCCTTGGTTCCGCAAATTACTACCGCGTTTGCCCCGACTGAAGCGCCTTTCTTAATCAGCGTTTTACCCAAGCGCGACTCGTCCCAAATCGCGGCTCGCGGCCGCAAGTCGTTAGTGGTTACCGAGTGAGGGCCCAGGAAAACGTCGTCCTCGATTTCGACGCCGTTGTAGACTGAGACGCTGTTCTGTATTTTCACGTTGCTGCCGATCTTTACGCCGAAATCAATGTAAACGTCCTTGCCGATGTTGCAGTTTACGCCGATAACCGCGTTCTCGCGGATTTGCGCGTTGTTCCAAACGCTCGTGCCTTTCCCTATTTTTGCCTTCGGGCTTACGTCGGCAGTTGCGTGAATCTTAACTCCTTCGTGCATTTTCAATCGCCTTCCTTAATTCCTTAACAATAAACTCTTGGTCGCTTTCAACCAGCTCGTTGTACAACGGGAGCGTGAGCGTTTGTTTATACGCCGTTAACGCATTCGGGCAATCCGCCTCGTGGTTCCGGTACGGCGGGAGAGAATGAACCGCGAAAGTACCGATTTGCGTCTGAATTTCCTTTTCCTTCAACAGCGCAATTACTTTGTCGCGGTCAATGCCGTCATTCAACAGCGTCACGTACGACTGGAACGTGTGGTTGCCGTAATTCATTTCAACCGGCGGGCGTATTCCTTCAGTGCCTTCAAGCAACGTAGTGTAATTCAGCGCGAGTTCCCGCCTTTTAGCCAGCGTGCTCTTGAGTTTCTTTAACTGAGCCAAGCCAACTGCGGCGAGAATGTCGCTCATGCGGTAGTTGAACCCGTAGCGCTCGAATTCCATCAAGTTCCCGGGAACTATGCCGTGACTTTTTAAGGACTCGATTTTCAAGTAAAGCGCTTCATTTTCAGTAGTAACCATTCCGCCTTCGCCAGTAGTAAGTATTTTGCGCGGGTGAGAGCTGAAGCACCCGAAGTCGCCGATAGTGCCAACGTGCTTTTTTCCGTAGTAAGTCCCTATTGACGGTGCCGCGTCTTCAATAACACGCAAGCCGTGCTTTTCGGCAAGCTTCATCAACGGGCCCATGTCCGCGCTTAAGCCGAATTCGTGAACCGGCATTATCGCCTTTGTTTTTTCAGTAATCAATTCCTCGAGCGCATTCACGTCAATGTTGAACGTTTGCAAGTCAATGTCCGCAAAGACGGTGCGCGCGCGTTCGAGCTCGACCACGTTCGCCGTTGCAGGATAAGTAAAAGAAGGCACGATCACTTCATCGCCTTCCCCGATGTTGAGAACGACTATGGACAAATGCAGCCCCGCAGTGCACGAGGAAACGGCGCTCGCGTGCCTGGCGCCGGTAAACGCAGCAAACTCCTCCGAGTATCTCCGGGTTGTCGGGCCTTGCGCAATGTAGCCGGATTCGAGCACGCGCTTTATTTCGGCTAGCTCGGCTTCACCGACGTCAACCTTGATCAACGGATATTTCACTTAGTACAACTCCGGGTGCGCTTTGTAGTCGTCGACGATTTCCTTGAGTCCGTCCTTGAGCGCGATCGACGGCGTGAAGCCCAGCTTTTCGCGCGCGTTGTCAATGCTTGCTAGCCTGCGCTTGACGTAAATCGCCACTTCGGTCTTGTACTCCGGCTTGATGTCGGTTCCGAAGATTTCGTTGAGTATGCAGACTATGTCGTTGATGCTGGTTTCGGTTCCGGACGCGACGTTGAATGTTTCCCCCGTCGCTTGCGGATTTTCTAAAGCAAGCAAGTTCGCCTGAACGATGTCGCGCACGTGAACGAAGTCCATGGTTTGCGTGCCGTCGCCGTGAATGACGGGCTTCTCGTTTTTATCGAATTTCTTGATGAAGCTTAAAATTACGGAGGTGTAGTACGCGTCGGTCGGTTGCCTCAATCCGTAGATGTTGAAGTACCGGAAAATGCTGTAGTCCAACGGCTTTTCCTGGTGTTGAATGCGGCTGTAATCCATGTTTTTAGCGTGAATCTTTATGAAGTATTCCCCTGCAATCTTGCTCACGCAGTACGGGCTCTCGGGATAGAAGCCGTGGTCTTCGGTCATAGGAATCGTTCTCGGGTTTCCGTAAACCGAGGCGGACGATGCAAAAAGGAATTTTTCCACATTTTCCTTTACCGCGGCGCGCACCACGTTCGTGGTTCCCCACACGTTGACGTCAATGGCTTCCTCCGGGAACTTGACGCTTTTGTTGAGGCAAACCGCGGCTTCATGAAAAACAAAGTCAACGCCTTTCATGACTTCCTCGACTTTGTGCTTGTCGCGCACGTCCCCGCTGATTACCTCGACGCTCCCCCTCTTCCTCGCCTCGTTCAAGTATTCGATGCGGCCGCGGTCAAAGTTGTCGAGCACGCGCACGTTAACGCCCTTTTCCGCCAAGGCTTCAGCCAGATGCGAGCCCACGAACCCGGCGCCGCCGGTTACCAAAGCAGTTTTGTTCTTCAACATGTCAATCCCTGAATTTCTCCGATATCAACAAGAATCTGCCGTAAGGGTAAAACGCATACCAAGGTAAGCGCGCGAAGAAAAGGTTTTGGAAAGGCGAGTAATCCACCATCC
>JAZDMM010000011.1:0-4968 GCA_043800965.1 Microcaldota archaeon
GGTTAGAGCTGGCTTCGTAAAGCAAACAGTAAGGAGAGCCGGCAAGCACAATGGCCCGAAAAGAATGCGGCCGGATACGGGCGAAAAACGCGTTCCGCTCTTGGTTTACAGTGTGCATCCTACTTTCGTTCAAGCGGTCAAGGACTTTGTTGACGGTCTTTCGGTTAAGGAATAACTCGGCGGCAAAAAGAAATAACCAGCATTTTAAAACGCGTAACCCGTATACTTATTGAATTTAGGCTAGGGGGTTGTTTTATGCCAGAGACAAGGAAAGTTGAAGCGCTTCCACATGAAGACAAGATGTTTTTAGGCGGGCTTTTCTCTAACACTGAAAAACTTGAGATAGCCGGACCGCGAACCAGCGAGAAGAAGGAGGTTACCCAGCATCGCGAACGACTTTTAGGCTTTGTTAGCTCCGGGATTTTAGCCTCGGAAGTAATAGAAAGCGGCAGCAGAGCAGTCAGTTCGTCAGGGAAACGACTTATTTCCAAAATAAAATTTCATTTAAAGCCGGAGTTTTTGGAAGGCATTCGCGGTTATTACAAGGAAAACAAGTAACCTGCGTGCAAGTGGTTTGGCTTTAGCTGAATGCAGCCGCAAAAACACTCGCTGAGACCGGTGCTTTGATGCGTATTTTACTCAAGACGTACGGCTGCACTTTGAATCAAGCCGAGTCAAGCGAAATCAAGCAGGCATTAGCGGGAGCGTTTCAATTCGTTGACTCGGTTCGCGCGGCTGACGTCGTAATCGTTAATTCGTGCGGCGTGAAAGACGCGACCGAAAACAGAATAATTGATTTTCTAGAGGCAATTCCGAAGTCAAAGCGCGTGATAGTGTGCGGTTGCTTGACGAAAATCAACGAAGCGCGAGTGAGGCAGGCGGTTCCGAAGGCGTTACTACTGGGACCGAACGCAGCAAGCGAGGTGGCGGCGTCTTTAGGCGTTACTCCCAGTAAAAAGACCGCGAAAATAGAGCCAAGAGTTGTTGCAAGTATTGGAATCGCCACGGGCTGCCTCGGCGCCTGCACTTACTGCGGCACCAAACTCGCGCGCGGCAATTTAAAAAGCAAGAGCGTGGCGCGCGTGGTTAGTGAAGTCGAAGCAGCGGTTGCAAGTGGCGCTCGCGAAATACGGCTTACTGCGGTTGATTGCGGTTGTTATGGTTTGGATCGCGGAACTGATTTGCCGGCGTTACTTAACGAGGTTGCGAAGATTGATGGTGATTTCAGGGTTCGAGTGGGAATGATGAACGCGAATCACTTGAAAGGACTTCTGCCGGCGTTCGTTAGTGCGTTCAAGTCGCCCAAATTCTTCAAGTTTTTTCACTTGCCGGTTCAATCAGGAAGCAATGGCGTGTTGAGGCATATGCACCGTCCTTACTCTATTGCGGAATTCAAGCGCGTTGTTTTACGGTTGCGAAAGGAGTTTCCGGACGCGGTGTTTGCCACTGACGTGATTGTTGGTTACCCGACGGAGACGCAAGCGGACTTTGAGAAAACGCTGGCGTTGCTTCGGGAGTTGAAGTTTGACGTGGTTAACGTCTCTAAGTTCTGCAGGCGGTCCGGCACTCCGGCTTTCAAATTAAAGCCGCTGGCGACTGAAATCGTGAAAAAAAGGAGCGAGGCCGCGTCGAAACTGGCGCGGGCAATCGCGTTAAAGCGAAACAAGCGTTTCGTGGGGAGGCAATTGCGCGGCGTGCTGTTGGTTGAACGGAAGGCGGATGGTTCTACGGCGGGCTGGGCTTTTAATTACAAGCAGGTTTCTTTAAGCGGTGGCGGGTTAAAGCTCGGCGAAAGCGTTGACGTCAAGGTTGTTGGCGCGGGCCAGAATCATCTTAAAGCGCGTTTGAAAACTTGAATCGCAATTGATTTAAACGCTCTCGCGGCTATAGTAACTAACGGTGGTTTTGGGTTGGCTGAAAGCATTTTAACTAAAACGTGGGAGTCTTACAACGACAATTTGGGGTTGTTGTCGCTATTTGCGATTCCCGCCGTAATCTCGACTTTCCTGATTTTCCTGCTCCCGAACTACGTTTCGTTGAGCGGCGTGTTCCTGCGGTGGGGCAGCGTGTTTCACCAGGACTTGACTCTCGCGAACTCGCTGTTGATCGCCGGGGTTTTCATCGTTGCTTTAGCGTTGTTTTCCTTCGGGGTAGCAGCCATCAACGTCGTGGTCAAGCAGCAGCGCACGTTGACGCGGCTAAGCCATTACGAAATGGAGGAAATCGAGGAAGCGACTTTAACGCTGTTTTTAGTGCTGTTAGGCGCTTTCGTGGCGGTTTTGCTCTTCAACATTCTTCTAGGCGACGTTGAAGCGCCGGTTTTGCGCAATCTCTTTGCGCTAGTTGTTTCGTTAATCGTTTTGTTTGCCCCGCAGGCAATAGTAATCGACAGGTACGGAGTCGGCCGCGCGATTAAAGGGAGTTTGCGGATCATGATGACCAAGACGCGGTCTTTTGTCTTCTTTTTGTTTGTCGCTTCAATCGTCTTAATGGCGTTTTCGTGGCTGTTTCTATACTTTCCGGCAGGGAGAATCATCAGCCTGGTTTTCCACGCTATAATTCTGCTTCCGTTTTTTGAAGTGTTCAAGACGCAGATTTACTTGAGCCGTTATTCCCTGCTTTAATCCACAGGGTTTAAATTAAAGCTCGACAGCTAATACTCTTTCAATGGCGACTAAACTCATTATCACGGAAAAGCCGAGTGTTGCGAGAAAGCTAGCAGACGCACTCGGCGGCAAAGGCGCCAAGACAAAGATGCACGGCGGCGTGAGTTACTTCGAAATACCGAAAAACGGCGACGTATTGTTCATTGCGCCTGCAGTAGGCCACTTGTACGGCTTGACGCAAAAAAAGAAAGGCTCGGGTTACCCGGTTTTCGACATCGAATGGGCGCCAACGAGCGAAACCGAGAAAGCAAGCGATTACTCTAAAAAATACTTGACCGTGCTGCAGAAATTAATCAAGCAAACGGACGAGGTAATCAACGCATGCGACTTTGACGTGGAAGGCTCGCTAATCGGCGGCAACGTTATTCGCTTGAATGCGCCGAAAAAGCCGGCGAAGAGAATGGTTTTCTCTACTTTGACTTCTTCGGATTTGCAAGCGGCTTACGCGGATTTGAAGCCGCTTGACGAAACCACGATTGAAGCCGGGGAAGCACGGCACTTCATGGATTGGATGTGGGGCATTAACAACAGCCGTGCGCTCATGGGTGCGATAAAGTCAGCCGGAATGTTCAAAGTCATGAGCATCGGCCGCGTTCAAGGCCCGGCTCTCGCACTGTTGGCCGAGCGGGAAAAGGAAATCCAAGCTTTCAAGTCACAGCCGTTCTGGCAATTATTCGCTTTTGTTAAAGGCGTTCCGTTCGAGCACGAGCGCGGAAAGTTCTTTGACGAGAAAGAGGCGGATTCCGCGCTCAAGAAAACAAAGAAAAACGGGAAAGTCACGGGCGTTAACCGCAAGGAATTCAACCAAAAGCCGAATCCCGCGTTTGACTTGACTTCGCTGCAAGTGGAGGCATATGCGACACTCGGCTTGTCGCCCGCCGAAACACTGAGAAACGCGCAAACGTTGTACGAAGACGCGTTGATTTCCTACCCGCGCACGTCATCGCAAAAACTTTCGGCTAAACTAGGGCTCGATAAAATCATTCACCAGCTTGCGGAACAACCGGTGTTCAAGAAACAAGCTGAAAAACTCATCAAGGAAAAGCGGTTCACGCCGTTCGAAGGCGTGAAAAAAGACCCGGCTCACCCGGCAATTCACCCGACCGGCGTAAAACCGGATGGTAAAGTGCCGGCTAGATCGCTGAAATTATACGAGTTAATCGCAAAGCGTTTCCTTGCGTGCTTCGGGGAAGACGCGGTTAGGGAAACGCTTAACGTAGAGCTGGAGTTAGGCTCTGAAAAATTCAAGGCCAAGGGAACCACGACAAAGAAAGAAGGATGGTTCGAGCTGTACAAGCCGTTCCTCAAGATGAAGGAGGAAGTTATTCCGGATTTTGCATTAGGCGAGTCGGTTGTTGCCGAGGAAATCAAGAAAAGCAAGGGCGAAACAAAGCCGCCGAAGAGGTATACCCCCGCGAGCATTATCAACGCGCTTGAAAAACGAAATTTAGGCACAAAAGCAACACGGTCGACGATTATCGACACTCTGTTCAACCGCGGCTACGTTGCCGGCAAGTCAATTGAAGTCACGCCGTTCGGGTTGAAAGTGTTCGAGGCGCTTAAGAAAGAGATGCCCGAGATTCTCGATGAAAAGCTGACGCGACACTTCGAGGACGAGATTCAAGACATTCAAGACGGAAAAAGAAAGCAGAAGGAAGTCGTCGGCGAAGCAAAGGAAACGCTCAAGAAACTGCTGACGGAATTCAAGAAAAAAGAGGAAGCGGTTGGAAAAGACTTGCTTAAGGCTTTTGACCAGACCCGGCGCGATGCGTCGGTGCTTGGGCCGTGCAACAAGTGCGCGGACGGGCAGTTGGTTGTGCGCAAAAGCAAGTTCGGTTTGTTCGTGGGCTGCAACAAGTATCCGGATTGCCGAAATACTTTTCCGCTGCCGAGGCAGTCGGCTATAGTTGCTCAAAACAAGGTGTGCGAAAAGTGCAAGACGCCGGTTGTTTTAGTCAAGCGCCGCGGCAAGCGCCAGTTCACGATGTGTCTTGACCCTACTTGCGAGACTAAAGCGAACTGGGGCAAGAAAAGCACCGAAAAGAAAGCTCATTCTCCGGCTGCGTGAAACCATTTTTCCAATTCGTTTTGCTGGGGCACGCAAACTCCTTTTTTCTCAAAGTGAATGCTGATTAATGCGTGTTCTTCATTGGTCGGCAGTCGGTATTCGTGCTCGGTAACGTCGCCTTTTGTTTTTGAACCCACGAAAATGCCCAGCAGCTTTTCTTTTTTGTTAAGATGCTCTATCAACACGCGAATCGGTTCCTTGGGCGTTTCGAGATAAAGCCGGTTTAAACCAGGT
>JAZDMM010000017.1:0-2915 GCA_043800965.1 Microcaldota archaeon
TTCTTTCCGCCGACTTTCGAGGGCTCGGTTGAAAAAACGTTCGGGGAACAAGGGCTCTTGCTTTGGGCGTTAAGCAAAGCGGCTTCAAAAGGCTACGAAACCCAGTGGCTCGCTGACCGAATTTACGAAAAACTAGCAAAGAACGTGGGAGAACACGGCATTTTCGCTAAGCCGTGCTCGCAAACTTTTATTCCGATGGACGCCGCGTTGTGTTTGAACGGTTTTATAGAATACTACTCGCTGCGCGAAAAAGGCCTTGAGGAAGCGACTAAAATCGCTTACTCGTTAAAAGACAACTCGAAGGGAATGGTTTACTTCACCAAGGACGGGGATGCGGCGAGGAGCAGGGTTTCCTTCAACAACATAGTTTACCCGCTTCACGCCCTCAGCCGTTTTTTCAAGGCAACGGAAGACCCGAAGATTCACGCCAAAATACAGAAAACTCTGGCAGAGCTGCTCGCAAGCCAAGGACAGGACGGCCAGTGGTGGTGGACGTTCGACACCGAAGGCCGGGTAGTGCAAAAATATCCCGTGTATTCGGTTCACCAAACCGCAATGGCGCCCATGGCCTTGAAGGAAGCCGCGGACTGCGTTCCGTCAATGCAGGCGGAAGCCGGAGCCGCGATTGAAAAAGGGCTGAAGTGGGTTTGGGGCGCGAACGAGCTCAAGCAAAGCATGTTCGATGAAAAGCACCTCGTGTTTTGGCGCAGCGTTCGCCCTCCGAACTGGCTGCGCAAGCTACGGCAATTCACCATGCTCGCGCCTGAAACAATGTTGATGATTGATAAGGAGACCCGCTCATACCACTACGGTTGGAGTTTGTATTCTCAATCCCTGTGATGCGTGTTGAAAATTCTCTTAGTGAACCCAAGAATCCCAAATGGAAAAATGAAACACTACGCTAAAGATTACCCGAAGCTAATGCCCCTGGGCTTGGCTTACATTGCAGCGGTTTTGCGCGGAAAGCACGAGATAAGCGTTTTGGATGACAATCTTGAAGAGCCTTCGAACGAGCAAGTTGCTGAATTAATACGCAAAACCGGTCCAGACGTGATTGCTTACAGTGCGATGAGCGTATTGTTCGAGCGCGCTGTTGAAATAGCGCGGCTAGCCAAGCAAGCAAAGCCGTCGGTCGTCAACGTCATAGGCGGGCCGCACGCGAACTCCTTGCCTGAAAAAGTATTGGAAGAACAAGCGTTCGATTACGCGGTTTACGGCGAAGGCGAGATTACTTTTGCGGAACTGCTGGGCAAGATTGAGCGCGGCGAAAGCGTTGAAGACGTCAAAGGCGTGGTTTGGAGGAGAGGCGACAGCATCATGATTAATCCAAGGCGCGAGTTGATTCAAGACCTGGATTCACTGCCTTTTCCGGCGCGCGACTTGTTTCCAATAGAGAAATACGAGCGGCGCGAGATTTCCTTGGGCGTGTACCCTATTGACAACTTAAACACTTCGAGAGGGTGTCCGTATAGGTGTAAGTTCTGCAGCGCGAAAGCGATTTTAGGCAAAGGCTACCGCTTGAGAAGCGCGAAAAACGTTGTTGATGAAATAGATGTAATGGTTCGGGAATACGGCAGCAAAGGCATTTACTTTAGAGAAGATAATTTTACCGCAAGCAGGAAACGCGTTGAGGAAGTATGCGATGAATTAAAACGCAGGAACATTGACGTCGTCTGGGCTTGCGAAAGCCGGGTTAACTCGCTCGATAAGGAGTTAATGCGGAAAATGCATGACGCGGGCTGCCGCATCGTTTGGGTTGGCGCTGAATCGGGTTTGCAGGAGACGCTTGATAGAATTCAAAAAGACATTACTCTAGAGCAAGTTCGCAACGTTGTTAAGTGGGGCAAGGAAATCGGGGTGATGATCGGCTGCTCGTTCATAATCGGTTTCCCGTGGGAAGACAAGGCGATGATGGACAAGACGGTTGATTTCGCGTGCGAGCTTGACCCCGACTCTGCTTGGTTCAATATTTTTTGGTTGATGCCGGTTAGTGAAATGTATTACGAGGTAATGGAAGCGAAGCAAATAGACGAGGAGTTAGGGTCCGGGGTTTACACGGTCAAGACAGGGAACTTCAATCGCGAATGGATGGAGAATTACCAGCACGAAGCCCATAAAAAGTTCTACTCGAACCCGAAGAGGCTAATGCGCACTGGGTTCAGGAAGGTAAGAAGCGGAGAGATTTCTCCGGTGAACGCGGTAAAAAAATTGTGGAACATGTTCTTCAAATGAGAGAATTAAATACCCGCGTTTGATTAGAGTGTCAAAGAGGCGGCTGTATTGAAAAAAGAAATGCGGGATTACTATCGCAGGGAAGACGTGGTTGATTCCTACGAGGAAAAGCGTTTTGCGAGCGCAACCGGAGAAATTTACCACGAGAAAGAAGTGGCGATGGTTAATGCCGTCTTGGCTGAACAAAAGCCCGAGAAACTACTCGAAATCGCGGTTGGCCCGGCAAGGCTCGCGAAAGAATTAACTGGGTTCAAGCAAGCAGTTGGTTTTGACTACAGCCCGGCAATGCTTAGAGTCGCGCGCGAAAAACTGGGCGGCAACTGGAAGCTGGTGCAAGGCGATGCTTTTGAACTTCCGTTTGAAGACGAGTTCGACTGCGTTGTAAGCTTTAGGTTTGTGCGGCACTTTAAACTTCCCGACCGAAGAAGGTTGTATGCTAGAATACTAGCCGCGTTGAAGCCGAACGGCGTTTTCATCATGGATGCTTGGAACGAAAAGTTTGCGAGCACTGAAAAAATCTACAATAAAGGCTGGGGTAAAAAAGAGTTATTCGATGAATTAACTGAAAATGGTTTTGAGGTCGCCGAATTAAAACCGTACTTTTTCTTGAGCTCGCTGCGTTTCCTTAAACGCGGCAAGAAAAAGCCGGCAAGCGGGGGCGAAACGCGTCCGGCAAGCGGTTT
>JAZDMM010000055.1:0-4784 GCA_043800965.1 Microcaldota archaeon
CGTTACCCACAAACAGCATGATTACTTAGTTACGGCAAAAACGAGGATAGAGGACGGCAAGCAGCTCTATGAAGTTAGTGCGAAGCCAATCAACGCAACAAAACTCGAAATGCCTTCTTTTTCGCTTAACTCGCAAGACGCGTCAATCGCAAAAGCTGGGTTTAAGGCCAGGCCTTCGGAAACAGCTAACGTGTTCCGGCACTATCTGGAATGGAAGCTGGTTGAAGAAGCGGTTAGCGGGCTGGATGCAGGAGACGTTGTTGTGCGCGACGGCACGCTGCAAACGTCGGTTGTTGGGGAAGCAGAGTACGCGCGCAAGGCAATCGAAGCGGCTAAGGAAAAAGGCGTGCTGCTTACGGCTCTAGCGAAGACTTGCGGCTTGGTTACAACAACCGGAATGCCGCTTGTTGGCGCAGTAGCAGAGTTGTGCGGCGAAGGCAAGTGGTTTTACTCTGGTTTCGTGGAAAACAAGCACCCCGACCACGAAGCGGAACTGTTCGTCTGCCGCTTGCACGCTTCGTCACCTTATGCTTTTCGCTTTGAGATTAACAAGGAACAGGCGAAAATGTGCGACGCGCCGCGCGTCTTTGCGTTGCTGGCGGATAACTCGCGCGACACCGCGTTTCTCGGCTATCCTTACGGGCTGTTGGACGCGGACAAAATGGCGCGCGTTAGTGAGAGCGAGACCGCGTCTTTGAAGGCTATAATGAGCGCGATGGGCAAGGGGCGAGGAAGCGAAACTGCTTTCAACGCGCACGACTACATTTGAGTTGGTTGAAATGAAGGTTTTAGGGCAGATTGTTTCAGGCGAGCACGGCTGCATTCTAGTAAGGCAGAAAAGCACCGAGGAATTAGAGATTGGGACTCTGCTGGTTTCCGAAGACGCGGGCCGAAAAACGATTCTGCAAGTGTTTGACTTGCTTTACGGCTCGCAGATTCCGCAAGAGACGCTGGAGTTGATGAGCGGCTTGCAATTGGAAGGATATGCCGATGACGCGGAATTCATGGAAAAAGAACTAAGGGCTTACGTTTTAGCAAAGGTAAAGGCACTCACGGTTGTGCGCAACGGAAGCGCTGTTGCGCCAAAGAGCTTGCCCGCGTTCTTCAGCGGGTTGCGTGAAATCAATGAGAGTGACTTGTCTTTCATGCAAGGCGGGGGCGAGCTTTTCGTCGGCAAAGTAAGGAGCGGGAGCAAGGAATTGAACGCGGACGTCAAGCTCGACGCGGAAAAGGTACTATCACACCACGTGTTGATTGCTGCGTCAACCGGGAAAGGAAAGAGCAACTTGTGCAAGGTCATGCTTAACTCGCTTTCAAAGCAAAGCAAGTGCGGCGTCCTGGTGCTGGACGCGCACAACGAATACCACGACGCCTTGCCGCAAGCGGATTACTATTCCCCGATGTCTGTTCACGGCGCGAAAACCCTGCGATTCAACGTTTGCGTGCTTAAGCCGAGCCACGTGCAAGGAATAATGGCGTTTACTGACGCGCAGGAAGAGGCAATGATGACGTTTTACACGCATTACGGAAAAGACTGGATAACCGCGTTGTTCGCGAGCGATGAAGCGCGCGTGAAACAATTGAATATTCACGAGGGAACCGCGGCTGCGTTAAAGAGGCGGCTATCTATTTTGCTCGGGGTTACAGAAAGAGAAGGGGAGCTGACTGACGAAGCTAATGCGTTGTTCACGATAAAGCAAGGCGCGAGTTTGGCGACTGTGGATGAAATTGTAGGAGAACTCGAGCAAGGTAAAACAGTTGTGCTCGACACGTCGCGATTGGGAACTGAAGCGGAGTTGGTTACTGGTTCGCTGATTGCGAACAGTGTTTTCTCTAAGCACAAGAGAATAAAGAACGAGGGCGGGGAGCCGAAAACGGTTTCGATTGTCTTGGAGGAAGCGCCGCGCGTGTTAAGCGAGGGTTCCGGCAGCAATGTATTCAAGTCAATAGCCCGCGAAGGGAGAAAGTTCAAGGTGGGTTTGGTTGCAATTACGCAATTGGCTTCGCTGATTCCGAAAGAGATTCTCGCGAACATTAACACGAAGATTATTCTCGGGAATGAAATGAAGGCCGAGCGCGAGGCGTTGATTGACAGCGCTGCGCAGGACTTGACTACCGACAGCAAGGCAATAGCGAGCTTGGACAAGGGCGAGGCGATTGTTACGAGCGCGTTCACCAAGTTCGCGGTTCCGGTTCGCGTGCCGTTGTTCGAGAATGAAAAAAAAGGCACTGAAAAAAAGGCTTTCGTCGGGTAAATACCGCGCTTTTATTAATGGCTTTGGCTTGAATAAATTAAGAAGCCAACGGGGTGGAACTAATGGATTTGTGGGTTATAGGATTAATCGGATTTCTCGTAGTAATCGTTCTCGTCTTGATTTACTACTTCAACAAGTTCATGGGATTGAACAACCAAGCGGAAGCAGACTGGAAAATGATCGACACCCTGCTGCAGCAACGCCTTGACACTATTCCGAATTTGATTGCAATGGCCAAGCGCATCATGAAACAGGAAAAGGAATTGTTTACCGGCTTGGCTAATGCCCGTGAGGGAGCGGCTAAAGCTCAAGGCGTTGAAGGAAAAATCAAAGCCAACAAGCAACTAGGCGGAATGCTGTTGAATTTCTTTGCGCGCGCTGAAGCTTACCCGGAAATGAAGTCAAACCAAAACATGCAGACGGTCATGGAGAACTTGGCGAGCATCGAGGACAAAATCAAGTACGGCAGGCAGCGGTACAACTACACGGTAAAGGACTTCGTTAATGCGGTGACTTTCTTCCCCGGAAACGTTTTCGCTGGCTTGTTCGGCTACGCCCGCAGCAAGTGGCCTTACTTTGAAGCCGAGGAAAAGTCGCGCAAGGCAGTCGACGCCGCCAAACTGCTTGAAGAAGAGTAAGAGGTAAACCAAGGTGGAAGACAGAACCGACTTCTACAAGGAGATTTCCAGCAACAAGCGGAAATCGTGGCTGCTGGCAGCCTGCGTTTTCGCGGTACTCCTGGCGCTAGTCTGGGTCTTCTACCTGATTTACGACGTTGCCGCACTCGTTATCGGCGTGTTGTTCTCGATAATCTACGTTTACAGCACGTACTACTACGGCGACAAAGTAGTTTTGAGTTCCACCGGCGCGCGGCCCGTTAACGAACGTAATGTAAAGGAATTACAGTTCAAGAATATTGTTGAAAATCTCGCCATGGCAGACAGACTGCCTAAGGCGCCGGACGCGTACGTAATCGAAAGCGAGGAAATGAATGCTTTTGCTACGGGCCGCGACCCCGAGCACGCGAGCATCGCAATCACAACCGGATTAATGAACAAGCTCTCGCGCGATGAGCTGGAAGGAGTGGTCGCGCACGAAATCAGCCACGTGGCGAATTACGACATCAAGTTCGCGACGTTGATTGCTGTAATGGTTGGCTTGGCTGCTATTTTGTCTTACATGTTTTTGAGAATGGGCGCTTTCGGCGGAGGGGGCAACAGGCGCGGCGGAAGCGGCATGGCGTGGTTAATCATCATCGGCATCGTCCTAGCCATTTTCGCGCCAATAATCACGCGCCTGGTTCAAGCAGCCGTTTCGCGCAAGCGCGAGTATATGGCTGATGCATCGGGAGCCAAGCTCACGCGTTATCCCGAAGGCCTTGCAAAAGCGCTTGAGAAAATCAAAGGCAACAACAAGGGAACCATGAAAGTAAGCGAAGCAGTCTCGCACTTGTTTTTGGATGACCCGACTCACAGCCATTTAGACGGCTTGTTCGCAACTCACCCGCCTATTGACGACAGAATCCGCACTTTAAGGGCGATGTAACACGCCGATTGACCCGAAACCCAAGCAAGAACTAAAGACGCACGCCGTAGACGTAGGCAGAAGCACGTTCATATTTCACGAAACTCCGAAAACGCTGAAAACAGAAGCTCAAAAACGGTTGATCGCGGTAAAGGAAGGAACCACGCACCGGGCGGCAACCGAAGAAGACCTCGAACGAATAAAAGCGCACTTGCAACAAAACCCGTTAGTGGACGCGGTTCTCCCTAAAGACGAAAAGGAAGCAGCCGATCGCTTCGAGAAATTCAAAAGCCAATTGCTCGGCGGCACAGGTAAAAACTTCTACCAAAGCAAGAGGAGCTTGGATTGAAAGAGGAAAAACCCCGCCTGAAAAAGCCAATTCCCGTAAGCGAAGAAACGGCGGAATTGAGGAGCGGCAGGAAATCACTGGTTGACGCATTCAAAAACTACGTTAAAACCCGCTTCAAAAACTCGAATGGCCAACCGCCTAAAAATAACAGCGAAATAAACAAGCGCAAAATGATGCGGATGCCTAAGCGCAAGTGAAGCGGAATCGTTTAATTGATTAAAGCCCATTAGTGATAACGCTGTTCGAAGGAGTTTGAAAATGGTTAAGTTCGCGCATTTGGCTGACGTTCACTTGGGCGCTTTTCGTGAAGCGGAGTTGCGAGCGTTTAATTTGAAGGCGTTTGAGATTGCGGTTGACGAGAGCTTGCGCGCGAACGTGGACTTCATCGTGATTGCAGGCGACTTGTTTCACACCAGCTTGCCGGAAATGTCGATAGTGGATGCGGCAGTAAAGAAGCTGAAGGAGGCAAGGGACGCGGGCAAGCGGGTTTACGTCGTATTCGGCTCGCACGACTACAGCCCGACAGAGACGAGCATCATTAATGTCTTGGAAAGCGCGGGCGTGATCAGGAAAATTGCAGCCGGAGAATACGGCGAAGATGGGCGGTTGAGGCTGCAGGCTTTCAAAGACGAGGAAACCGGTTGCACGCTGGTTGG
>JAZDMM010000066.1:0-3837 GCA_043800965.1 Microcaldota archaeon
GCCAAACATTAACTATATCTTCACTAGGGTTATTCGCCATTTTTCCACCTCACAATAAAGCCAGTTTCCCAGCCACCGTTACCTTGTTATCACCGTTAATGAAACCACCAGCCTTGAGCTCACGCAAGTGAACATAAGCCATACCCTTCGTCACGCCAAGCTTTTCAGCAAGATCCGGCACGCTCACGGCGGCACCCGGTTTTGACTTATTCAACTCCTCAAGAAAACCGCGTTTAGAGGAGGAGAGGTTAAACCCAAGCTTAGGCAAATCCAAAACCTCGTTCGACTCCTCAGTAACGTAAACAACGCGGTCAACCAACTCCGGCCGCGCGTAAGCAGCAAACAACGCGCCCAACCCTATAGTGCGCCTCCCGCCCGTGAAGTTAACGACAACGCGATTGCCGGCAGAACTCTCCCGGTCAATGCAAGCAACCGCTTTCTCAGCCACGCCTAAAACGTCGTACTGAGCAACCGGCACTTTCTCGACCGCGATAAACTTCCCCGCCGCCAGCTCGACGGCTTCAAGGTTCTTCTTCAGCTTGTCGTCAAGCGCTTTCGGGTGAAGCAAAACGATTTTAGACGGCATTAACGCCTTGACGCAAGCCAGCAAAGGCTCTGACGAGTAAAACGAAGCCACTAGCGTAGTATTCATGCCCACCGAATCCATTAGGAAACAACCACACTTAAATAAGACACAGTATAATATAAAGCTATACTGTATAGGAAAAGATTATAAAGGAGTTCGGCGTTAGTAATAGTCCAGAGTGAGAAAAATGAAGACGTTGATTTTGAAGACTAAAGCCCTTAAAGCCGTGGACATCAACAGCCCCGAGGAACTGCAGGCGGTTTACAGCCGCATCTCGCACTACCCGGAGGTGAGCGCGAGCTTTACCAAGGCAATGAGGAACGGCAAACTAGACGAGTTTCTCTGCGCCCACGGCTTGAGCGACGTGGCGGGTGAATTACAGAAATTCAAAAGCCACGGGATAGGCAAGTACATGTGGCTTTTCAGTTTCCTTTACCAAACCCGCAAGAAGAAAAACCAAGAGTTGATTCCAGTCGGGCAATACTTTCCCGCGATGAACGAGTTGTTCGCGTTATTCAAGGAAAACAACGGGCAAAACGCGAACGTGCTGTTGTACGGCCCGCCGGGGTGCGGGAAAACCGCTTCAGCCCGGTACTTCGCGGGCAAGCACGGCTTGCGGTTCGTCAACGAGAAAGCGAATTACTTCGAGTCGTGCCACGGGCCCGACAGCGATTACGGCGCGTCAGTGTTTGAAAAAGTAAGGGAGTTCGACGACTGCGTCTTGTTTCTCGACGAAATCGACTTGATTGGAAGCGACCGCGAGTTAATGTACGAACGGGCGGCTACAAACACGCTTTTAACCGAGCTCGACGGCATCAAGGAAAACAACTTCCTGTTCGTCGGGGCAACGAACGCGCCGTGGAAGCTCGACCACGCGCTTTTAAGGAGCGGGAGGCTGGACTACTGTTTTTACGTCCCGACCCCGGTTTTCGAAGAGCGGGTCACGCTCTTGCAAATGTACTCGAAAGGAACTCCGGCGAGCGCTGACTTCAGCGAAATAGCGGGGTTGACGGAGTTTTATTCGTGCGCTGACTTGAAGCTTCTTTGCCGTAAAGCCGCGTTAAACGCGGCGTTAAACAAAGAAAACGAGGTTGAAACCAGCGACTTCGCGTTCGTAATGCGGGAAAACCCGTCCACGGCCTTGAATTGGTTTGAAGACGTGTCGAAAATGAGTTTTCCGCACCACTACACGCAGCGCTTTCGCGAGTGGTGGGAGGAAGTGCAGGCGTACAAGCAACAAAGAAGCAAGATGAAGTTCGGGGAACAAACCGCGCTAGCCGTTACTTGAACGCCGGATTTGAGAAGGAAGAGGAGAGAAAAATGGCTTACACAATTTATGAACCGGGGCAGGCTGAAGACGTCAAGGAAATAGCCCGACGGCTATTGCAAGAGTATTCCGACGACTTCAAAGACATCGACTTGAACGAAATTTACTTTCAGAGAAGCAAGTCCACGGGATTCCGCCGCTGGGGAGCGCGGGTGTTCAAGGTGATGGGGATCTGGAGGCACTTGACGAAAGTACCGCTGATTATCGAAGTCAACGAAGAATACTTCGACAAGGAAATCGACGACAAGACGCGAAAAATGGTGGTTTACCACGAACTGTGCCACATCGCCGTCGGCTTTGACGAGGGCAACCAGAAGAATTACGGCATACGAGGCCATGACATTCAAGATTTCAAGCAGGTCGTAGCCACGTTCGGCGAGTCCATTCACTTCAAACCGCACGAACTGATGCAAGCCCGCACGAAAATGCAGGAAAACAAAAACCGTGACGCGAGCGTAAAAGGGGTGAAAGAATGAAACTGGTTTATCTCGCGATGGAATTCAAGCCACACGCCTGGAACATGCCCGTCGGGGCTTACGAAACGCGTGAAGCGGCTTTAAGCGAATGCGAACGCCTCGCCAAACTCCAGTTTCAAGCCTTGAAAAAAAGGTATAAGAAAAGAGGCCCGTTTAACTCGAAAGACCTCTTTATCAAGAAGCAAAACACTTGGAACGGGGTTGGCTGGAGCGTTTTAAGGAAAAACCGCGACAAGTCCGGCAAAACGATTTCAACCCCTCTGGAGATTAATTACCACGTGACGCGGCTAAAACTGGGAGCATCTGCCGTACCCCTTGAAACACTCGCCTAGCCCCGCCTCTCTCTTACTTTCAGCAACCGTTTCCCTGCCGCGTTACTCTCGCGCTTCCTTGACTGCCGCGGTTTAAGCTTTGTGGCGTGTTTTGAAAAGAAAAGACACTGCGGGAACGAAAACGGGGGTTTAGCAAGGCGGAGAGCTCATACCGAATTCGCAAAACCCATTAAGGCAATAACCCGTTTTCATCACGTTATCGCAGTCCTGGTCTGTAGAGCAAGTGCAGCGATCTACCCGCTGGCATTTGCTCGAATCGTAATCGCACTTATAAAAGAAATCGTCTGAGTCAGCGGAAGAGTAATTACCTGCTACTTGCACGCTGCACTGCCCATCACACGAATACTTGTATTCCGTGCAAACCGAACCGTTGAAAAACAATCCGAGTTCGTGCTCGCAAAACGGCGTTTTGCCACAGTCCGAAACAGAATTGCAAGTCTCGTTACCGCATTCAGTTGACGGGCCGCAGCAACAACCGCCGGTGCACGACAGTTCGCAAATGCCGCAAGGCTCGCAATGCATGTTAGCGTAAGCAATACTCCAGTAAATGGCGGTGAAGCTTAGTGTGTGAAACCTCAACTGTAAAAAAACGAGGATCGCAATAACGACAACTAGTAATACAATGATTGCTTTCTGCCATTTTCTTGCGTTAACCCATCGAGATTTCAAGCTCATTTACTCACCTTGCTTTTTCCGGTTAAGCGTTTAACGATAAAGAAGATTATAACCGCAATTAACAACCAAAAACCGAATTCTAATGCAACCACGAGAATAGACCGCGGACCTGATATGGGCCCTGCTACTGAGAAGTACAATAAGCCCGTAACGGTTTTGCAAGTGCTGTCGTCGAAACCGTTATTGCAGCAAGCTGTAACCGAGTATTCCGCCTCTCCATCTTCGGGAAGTGTCCCCAGCAGTAAGTTAAAAGACAATTTTTTACTTGAACTTGCTTCGAGGTAATAAGATTTAGAGCTTGGTTCAAATAACGCGTGTTCACTGGATGGTTCAATTCGATACGTTAAACCTTCATCAGCAGGGTTTGCTAGATAAAAAGAAATCGTTTGCTCGCTACCCGCTTCCCCCGTGATAGCCGACAGTTCAGTGAGTATTGGGGCT
>JAZDMM010000080.1:0-8397 GCA_043800965.1 Microcaldota archaeon
CCGTCAGCTTTCGGTGTTGGTACGCTTCCGGGCTTTGAGGGTTGGTTATGCCTTTGCCTTTGTATTCCATGACCGCGTTGAGCTGGTTCAAGTTTTTCGGCCCGTGTTCTTCAATGAGCCCTAGGAGCTTTTTTGCTTCCGGAGACTCCTGCTCCTTCAAGTGCGACCGGATTTTTTCTATTGCCATGCTTTTTCTTTAGCCGCCAAAGACTTAAATCGTTTCGCGTCCACTTTGTTTTTCATGCCCGAACGCTTGCTCGAGTTTATGAAAGACCACGGATTGTTTTTAACTCGAGTGCGCGGAGTTGCCGGCACTGAATCCGGAAGCAAGCGGTATTTTCCCGGATTGCTTTCAGAATTCAGAGTGGATTACGAAGAGCCCGACGCGTTCAAGAAGGATAACGGCACAAAGCGAATGAATTTTATAATAAAACGGGCTTCCGACAAGAGGCTTCAAGAATTGAAGGAAGCGGGTTTCATGGTTGCTTTCGGCGAGTACGAGCGAGGCCGTCCTTTCATTGCAATAAAACACGAGGAACCGGTTACGCCGGGAAAGCAGAGTAGTCTTGAACGGTTTCAACAAGCGCTAATCGAGAAGATTGCCGAGAGTAAGCCAAAGAGTGAGGACGGCGTTTAACCCTATTCTTCTTCAAGCTCGAGTTCTTTACCGCGTTCAGGCGCCTTCACTTCCGATGCCTTTTTTACTCCCTTAACGAGCGCGGTTGTTTGCTCGAGCCGTTTCTCCCTCAAGGCGTCGATCATCCTGCGTGCGTCAACTTCACAGCCTTCCTTTTCCAAAATTTCACGCAGGTTCGAAACACTGCTGATGTTTTTGTAGCCCCAAGTCGCTCTCCAAACCGCTTCAGCGGTTTTTCGGTGTTCGTGCTCGGGATTATTTCTTATATCCTTCAATTCCTTTTTCAGGAAAACGTGAAACGAATCCAGTTTCTCCTTCATTTCAAAATATCCCCTAAAGTCAAGCCCAAGTGCGCGTCCTTCAGATTCAACACGAATCCTTTCGCGGTTTCATTCAACACGGTTATCGGGAAAAAGCGCCATTCCTTGTGCGGCACCTTCCAAGCAACGTAAATCGGCACTCCTGTCGTGGCCTGTCAGTTAAGCATTATTTCCACCTTCTTTTTTTCGAGATGCAAGCTGTTTTTCCACGCCTTGCACTCGAACGCAAGCTTGCGCGTGGTGTGCAAGGCAATGAGGTCGGGCGAAACGCCGTCAACCCCGCTTCCAGAGGCGCGTACGACGAAGAAGCCTTTGTCTTCGAGCATGCGCTTGAGGTTTCGCTCGTTGAGCGTGCCTTTCGCTTTTCTGTAATTCACGCATTTGGAACTCGGAACAGCGTATTATTGGTTTTGGAGGTGTGTTTCCAGTGCACCAACCCTTTTCTTTGGGAAAGAAAAGGTTCGGTGGTCTCCCAAAAGAAACGTTGAAGGAGGATCAGCTCGTAGGAGGGGGATGCTTCCAAGGGTAGCGGGGATGCGTACAAATCCAATGGATTTGTAGCACGTGACAAACCGAATGGTTTGCCACGAACCTAGGTTGCCCCCAAGACGCTTCGTCAAACGGCGTATTACGGCTTTTGCTTGTTTGTTGGGCAAGTATTTAAAGCGGGGGAGGCACTAAACTTACATTGCAATGGAAACAGGGATTAAGGTAGGAGACTGCATGAGGACGTCCCTGATTACGATCAATGAAGAGGCTTCCGTTTTCGATGCGGCCAAGCTTTTGACGGCCAAGAACGTGGGGAGTCTTTTAGTGAAAGACAAGAAAGGCAAGATTTACGCAATACTAACCGACGAGGACCTGGTTCGCCGGGCTCTCGCCAAAAACAAGCTGCATGCCCAAGTTTCAAGCATCGCGAGCAAGCCTTTGATTGGCTTGACTCCCGACAAGGACTTGAGCGAGGCAGCTAGAATCATGGGTTCGAAAAAAATCAAGCGCTTGGTCGTTTTCAAAGACAAGTCTTCGGCAGAACCGGTTGGAATAATATCTGAAAGCGATATTATCCGCATCTCTCCTTCTTTGTATGACCTGATTGCCGAACGCGAGAGAATCTCGTAAAGGTAAAAACGCAGGCGGTTTCAAAGCCGTTTTTAGTTAGTGCTGCGTGCGCGGATGGCCCGCTCACCCGCGAGGGAATGACGGTTGGGTTCAACAGCGTGCGAGGCGACTATGAAATGAGTCTCGAAGAAAAGGCGAAGGCGCTCGACAAGCTCGTCAAGGGCTTGAACGGCAAAGTGCTTGTCGTTGAAGGCAAGCACGACGTCAATGCTTTGAGGCAATTCGGCTTGAACAACCGCGTTTTTACCGCAACAGGCAAGCCCGAGCGCGTGATAACGCGCGTGACGGAAACGAAGGCTCCGGTAGTCCTCTTGTTCGACTTCGATGAGGAGGGAAAGAGGAAGACCAAGTTCTTTCAACAGCGTTTTTTGCTGGAGGGAACTATAGCCGACGTTGAAACCGGAAAGCGCTTGAAGGCGTTGCTGGGCTTGCGCACTATCGAGGAATTGAACTCGAAGTACGAGGAACTCTTGCGGGAATTGAAAAACAAGAAGGTGAATTGAATACATGGCAAAGAGTTACGTTGATACCGTAAAATATTTGATTAAATCAAGCTACAAAATCGACGGAATAGTGGAAAAGCCCGACATTGTTGGCGCTGTTTTCGGCCAAACCGAGGGATTGCTCGGCGACGAGTTGGATTTACGCGAGCTCCAGAAAAACGGGCGCATAGGCAGAATCGAGGTATCGCTTGAAGTCAAAGGCGGAAAGAGCTTTGGGAACATAATCGTTCCATCGAGCTTGGACATGGTTGAAACCAGCATTCTCGGCGCAAGCCTGGAAGTGGTTGACCGAGTCGGCCCTTGCGATGCGGAAATCCGCGTTTCGAGAATTGAAGACAGCAGGAGCTTGAAGCGCAAGCAATTGCTTGACCGCGCAAAAAGCTTGTTGAAGACTCTCATTTCCGAGGAAATGCCGGAGAGCAAGGAACTCAGCGAACTAGTTCGCGAGGACGTTAAAATCGCTGAAGTGATTAACTACGGCCCCGACAACTTGCCGGCAGGCCCCGCGATCGACTCGAGCGACAACATCATTGTCGTGGAAGGGCGCGCCGACGTCATCAACCTGCTTAGAAACGACATCAAGAACGTTGTTGCAGTAGGCGGCGCGAAAGTAAACGACACGATAATCAAGCTGTGCCGTGAAAAGGAAACAACTGTTTTCCTTGACGGCGACCGCGGCGGGGATATTATCCTAGCTGAATTGACCGCGGCTACAGACATTGATTTCGTTGCACGTGCTCCAACCGGCAAGGAAGTAGAGGAGTTGACTCGCAAGGAAATAATCAAGAGCTTGCGCGGTAAAGTGCCGTTGGACCAGGTGAATTCATCCGGCAGCCGCGGCGATTACCCGGACCGTGCTCCGCGCCGCGAGTTCCGCCGTGAAGCCAGGCGCCCTTCTTTCGCGCCTCCGCAGCCTGCGCCCCAGCCCGTATTGCAGCGCGAAGAGCCGAAACCGCCTGTGGACGAGGGCGTTGCGCCTGAAGACAAGGAAACGGTTGGCACGCTGAAAACGGTTTTGAAAGAGCTTGAGGGCTCGCTTCGCGCGCGCTTGCTTGACGACAAGTTTAACACCGTGAAGGAAGTGCCGATTCGCGAAATCATGAAGACGGTAGAGGCTTCCGAGTCCGTTCACGCCATAGTGCTTGACGGTATAGTCACGCAGCGCTTGATTGACTCCGCGGAGCAAAAGGGAGCGGCGTTCATAGTCGGCATTCGAGCCGGTAACGTGTCGCGCAAGCCCGAGAAGACGAAAGTCATTCTCTCGGCTTGAAACTCCCTCCTTTTTATTTTTCTTTTTCCTCTAGTATAGCGTGAGCAAGCGGGATGCGGTGAAGCAAGTCTTTTACTTACTGGTTTTTTCGGCAGTGCTTCTGGCCGTTGCTTACTTCTTGTTCCGCCCGACCCAGCCTTCCGGTTTGCAGCCGTCTAATGCCGCGTTGATTCGCACTTGCGAGAATGCGCAAATAGCAAGCGAAGAGTGTTTCGAGGAAGGCGTTTGGAACAAGGACGCGCTCGCCGCATTGCCGCAAGGCTGCGGAGAACTGTTGAAGAAACAAGTGCTGCGTGAAATAACGTGCCCGGACCCGCAGCAGCCGGATTACTGCACTTGCGGCAAGCCTCCTGTTTAAAGCAAAGCGTTTTTTACTGCAAGGTGCGATTTCTTACTGTGAAGGAAGATTACGCGAGCATTGAATCAACCGAGCAAGTGCCTATTCCAAAGGATCCACTAGAGCAAGTGATTGGCCAGGAGAACGCGGTGGAGATAGCGCGAGTCGTAGCCAAACAAAAACGAAACTTGCTGTTGGTCGCTCCGCCGGGAACAGGCAAGAGCATGCTCGCGCAAGCAATCGCGTTTCATTTATCGAGGCCGACTCAGGAAATCAGCGTTTTACATAATCCCGAGACCCCGGAACGCCCGTTGGTGGAAGTCAGAACCAGGGCGCAGGCGCGCAAGACCGAACAGCAAATACAGCAAATCAAGTCGCGCTTGATTACGCCCGGGCAAGCGCCTCACTTTGTTGCCGAGCGCTTGGGCTTTCGCTGCTCGCGCTGCGGTGAATTAAGCAAGGCCTCCGATTTTTCTTGCCCGAACTGCGGTTTCGACAAGTACCGCGCGCAATCGCCTTACGGCGACTTGCTCACAGATGCGTTGGGCGAAACGCGCCGCTCGAATCGTGTTCACACCACGCGCTTGAAGGATGACGGCAGAGAGGAAGTAGTCGTTTACGAGCGCGCGGGCGAGCAAATTCGCGTTTTAGACCAGAACGTTTTACAGCAATTGGATGCCCTGCAGAAAAGCAAGCCGCGCAAGGTAATAGTGCCGTTCGACCGCGTCAACTTTATCTCGGCCACCGGCGCTTCGGAAACAGAATTGCTGGGTGACGTGCGCCACGACCCTTACGGCGGCCACCAGAATCTAGGGACTCCGCCTTACATGCGCGTTGTTCCCGGCGCGGTTCACGAGGCGCACGAAGGCGTTTTGTTCGTTGACGAGTTAAGCGCTTTGGAAAACATTCAGCGTTATCTCCTCACCGCGATGCAGGAGAGGAAATACTCTATTGTCGGCCGCAATCCGCAGAGTGCGGGCGCGAGCGTGAAAGTCGACGGGGTTCCATGCGATTTTGTTTTGGTTGCAGCTTCGAACATTAACGACTTGCCGGCTATTCTCCCTCCTTTACGCTCGCGTGTTCTAGGCAACGGTTACGAAGTGCTTTTGGATGCGACTATGCCGGATACTAAGGAAAACCGCTTTAAGCTAATGCAGTTCATTGCTCAGGAAGTGCGCAAGGACGGTAAAATCCCGCACGTTTCAATAGACGGAGTGGAATCAATAATCGACGAGGCGCGCACCCGGGCGCGTTTGTATGATTCCACCGAACACGCTTTGACTCTCCGCTTGCGCGACTTGAGCGGGGTAGTGCGGCTCGCCGGCGACTTGGCTATTGGCTTGGGGCAGGAAGTAATCGACCGCAAGCTGGTTGTTCAAGCGTTGAAGAGAAGCAAGAACATAGAAACTCAATTACAGGAAAAATACGGTTCGGCTTGGAACGCGAGCCAAGCCGATTTCACGGCCGCGAGAAACCGCGACCCTAAGGAAGTGACTTAGCGCTTTTTTTTCGCCAGCAGAATCGCCTTGTGCATTCTTTTCCTGTGTTCCTCGCTGATTTCCCCTTCCTCGAACGGCAGCATCACTTTTCCCGTCTGGTAAATCGCGAGCGCGATTATTGCTATGCCGAACCAGAACAGGAACGCGGCAACCGGCCCCAGCAATACGCCGAGAATGTCTTCGCCGGTGAACGCGTTAGGCGCGTTCAGACTCCAGCCGAACAATTGCGTAACCAAATCCGGCCTAAGCATTGCGAGGTTGGCTTTGTTGACAGCGACGAAAATCTGGTAAGCGGATTCCGCCAGCTTCAAAACAGAAGCCAAAACAAAGAACGCGCCCGCCAAGCTGAGAGTGTGCATTCTCTTGCCGCCGATCTTAATCCAGAAAACCCTGTGCATTTCAATCATCACCTGCTGCGTTTGCTCTCGCGAATTCATTACCTCGCTTTACTTTTAAAACCCGCGCTCCCACAATATATTCTCGGGGCCTATAGTCGAGTGGTTAAGACGCCTCGTTTACACCGAGGAGACCAGGAGTTCGATTCTCCTTAGGCCCATTATGCCTGAAGAACGCAAGCTCGTTGTCGCGGAAAAAGGCGGGCCTCTATTGTCGGACAAGATGCTTATAGTTCTTGAGGACAGGCGCGGGAAAGACTTGTGCGTTTACGGAATCAACCTGCCGCAAGAGTTTCCGCGCAAAATTTCCTTCAAGCAGCAGAAAAGCGCGGCAGGCCTAAACGTTTACCATTACCTTCAATCCCATGTTGAAGGCAGGGGGCACGCAACCGAACTCTTAAGGAGGTTGCGCCGCGTTTTCGAAGTTCTGGCGCACAAGCAAGGCAAACCCGTCGAGCACGTGGTTAACACCACTGTCCGCAAGCTTGCGCCGGATTACGCGTTCAAGCAAGGGCTCAACATCGGGCGCAAACTGTTTGAAGCGCAAAACCACGAGCTTGAGCCGGATGAACTCAAAGTCTTGAAGTGCTTCGAGGAGCATTTGCGGCGCGGTACTAGAAAAGGTTAAAAGTCGCCTAGCGCAGTTTAATGTTAATCCAGTTACGGGACAGTAACTCAGCCTGATTCTCGACGCGTTTCGCTTCGAGAAGGCTATGGAGAGTGATCGGCTGAAGACCGATATGCCGGGAGTTCAAATCTCCCCTGTCCCATCAAGCGTCTTGGGGGAACCTAGGTTCCCCCGAAACCCTTGGATTCATCCCCCTCCTACTTTTTGGTTTACTCCGCCGACCCTTTCCTGCGCGTTTTTATTTCAGCCTATAGTTGTTTAGTGTAATGAAGCCGACTGTTACCGCGATTGTTTTCTTGTTCTTACTCGCGGGTTTGCTTAATGCGATCGATGTTTCGCCAAAGGAAGTGGGAACCGCAACCGTAACGCTCGAATTCAAGTACGATTTCTCGGCATCTTCATCGTCTCAAGCCACTTTCAAGACGTTTTCCTACGCTAACACGTCGTTTCAGAAAACACAAGTGACAGCGTCAATGCCTTACTCCGCGAGCCAAGACGATTACGGCAACCCGGTGATGGAATTCAAGTGGCAGCCGAACACGCCGAAAACGCTTTCGTTGAATGTTGTTGTGCAAGTTGATTACAAAGCCACCACTGAATTCGATTCCGGCGCGGATTACTTGAGCGAATCAACTTTCGTTAAAATCACGCCTGAAATAAACGCTAAAGCGGCGTTGCTTTCAGTCGGTGCCGAAAGCGATTTGCAGAAAGCGGTTTTGCTTTCCGAATGGGTTCACCAAAACATAGTGTACGACGGGTTCTACACCGATCGAGTTGATGATTCCGCGACTGTTTTCACCGAGCGCCACGGCACTTGCGATGAAATGAGCCACTTGCTTATTGCAATGCTGCGGTCGCAGGAAATTTCCGCGCGTTTAGCCGGGGGATACGTTTACTCGGGCGAGGCTTGGGGCGCGCACGGCTTCGTTCAAGCGTTAATAGACGGCAAGTGGGTTTCCATTGACCCGACTTTCAACGAGTTCGGCTGGCTTGACGCAACTCACGTGTTGTTCGGAGTAGGGCGGGACCAAGATGATTTGAAGGAGTCGATTACTGAAAGCGTTTCACTCACGAAACAGCCGCCAGTTATTCAATTGACTGGGCACGAGAATTACCCGGATTTCGTTGACTTGAAGCTGCTTGCTTCAAGCACTGAAGTAGGTTCGTCGTCTCTTGAAACTCTTACTGCTGAAGCCAAAAACACGGATTCGGTTTGGCGCGTTATTCCGTTGAACCTGCAGGTTCCGAGCGAGCCGCCGGAATTAGCTGTTCGTTCGCTTGAGCCGCAAGACAAGCTGGTTTTGCTTTACCCGAGGCAAAAGGCTTCGGTTGAATGGAAGCTGTTGTTTCCAGCCAACTTGAGCGCGGGAAGTCTTTACTCTTTTGATGCGACTGTTCGCACTCTCGGCAAGAGCGAAGCGCTTACGTTCAAGGGTAAGTCGAGCGTTGAAGCCCAGCAACAGACGCAAATCGAGTTAAGCGACTGGTTTTCGCTCGTCAAAAACAACGTATTGACCCTTTCGTTTTCAATTCGCAACACTGGTAACACGCGCGCTGACGGGGAATTATTCGTTGTCCTCGCGGGCCAAAGCAAAGCGCTTAATATTTCGCTTGAAGCTGGGGAAGCCAAGACGCCTTCCCTTGATTTTGAAAAGCCGGAGGGGGAGACGGCATCCGGCGAGATCCAGC
>JAZDMM010000114.1:0-8140 GCA_043800965.1 Microcaldota archaeon
CTTTCTCGCGTCCCTTAATCCAATTAACTTTTGCTGTTCTTTGCGCCATTATTTTCGCAGGAGTAAGGGGTTTCGTGTTATCTATCTGCACTACTTTCTTTGCCGCATAATTTTCAAGAGAGCGAACGAGGCAGTAATCCAAATACTCGCAAAGTAGATTCTCGTTGAGTTTCTTTTTGTTGTATTTGCGAGCGGCTAGTCTTTTCTTCAACACGCGCGGGTCGCAGCGCAAGACGATAACACTATCACAAGGCAAGGGAATCTCGCAAAGCAAGTGACTGTCTAGAACGACGTCCTTGCGCTTGAGTAACGGCAAAAGCAAGCGGCGCAGCGCCTTCAAATCGACTATTTTTTCTCTCACGCCTTTTCGTTTAGTGAAGCTTTTGTTTTTCGTTATAAGCTGATTGACATCGATGTGAATTGAGTTAGTGCGTGCGGCGATTGCTTTGGCTAAAACGGTTTTACCTGTTCCGGGAGTGCCAGTAATAATCAAGCGCATTTCAATCCACCAAAGTTAATTCGATTCTTGCTTTACCCGCGCCGGTATTCTTGCGCTTTAACTTGATTTTACCGATTTCACCAGTGTTTTTCACGTGAGTGCCGCCGCAATTCATTTTCCAGCTAGCGCACTCCCAAATGCGGCGGTTGTTTTCCCCGGCGTAAACCTTGATTTCATGGCCTTCAGCAAGAAAAGAATTGGTTTTTTGTTCGAGCGCAGGAAGAAGCGGCGAGACGGACTCCGGATAATGGTAGTCAATGCGCGCCTTGCCGGGGTCAACGTTCGAGCCGATTATTTTCGGCTCGCTGTGCTCTTCATCGAAAAACAAGCTCGCAACGTGAATCGCGGAGTGAAGACGCATTAGCGTGAAACGGCGGTTCCAGTCTATTTCGACTTTAACCGAATCGCCTTGCTTGAAAGACGGTGCTTCCGCTAAAACGTAGGCAATATCGTTTTCGTTTGCGATTGCTTCGACAACGTTGATGCCGTTAATCGTGCCGGCGTCGCTTGCTTGGCCTCCTGAGAAAGCGAAGAAAATAGTTTGGTCTAGTGAAACGCGATTGCCGTCAACTGACGCGGCTTTAGCGTCGCACTCACGCAAGTAAGCGTCTTCCCAAAATAATTTGCGAGTCATACCAACCGCATCGAATCCAAATTCATTGGCGCGCGCGTCTCGATGTGCAGCATCTTGTTTAAAGTGCGCGACAGCATTTCCGTCTTGCCTTCGTCGCCGTGAATGCACAAGACGCGCGACGGCTTGGGCCTGATGTTTTTAGCAAAAGCCAAGAGCTGCGAGCGGTCGCTGTGGCCGCTGAAGCCGTCGACAGTGTGAATCTGCATGTTGATTTTCAACGAGTCGAGCTTGGATCTGGAATTCAAAAGCGGGATTTCCTTTGCCCCTGCTTGAATCCTGCGGCCGAGCGACATGGAACTCTGGTAGCCGACGAACACCAGCGTATTCGCGGGATCCGTGGCCATGGACTTCAGGAATTCAACTGAAGTGCCGCCTGAAAGCATTCCAGACGGAGCAAGAATAACGCACGGCTCCTCGTTTTCAACGATTTCCTGGCGTTCCTTGGAAACCACGTTCTTGAACATCTCGTGCTCGAACGGAGAATTATTTTGCAGAATTCTCCTGCGCACGTTGCGCCGCAAGTACTCGGGGTAAACCGTGTAAATCGCGGACGCTTCCCGGCTCATTCCATCCAAATAGACAGGCACATTCAACTCGGTCAAGAACGGTTCTAGCGTGAGCTGGATTTCCTGCGCGCGACCAACCGAGAAAACCGGAATCAAGACTTTGCCGCGCTTCTTGATTGTATCTTGAACAACGTCGACGAGGCGGCGCTGGCACTCGTCGTAACGCGGCAGCATGTCGTCGCGCGCGCCGTAAGTACTCTCCATAACGAGCGTTTCAACGCGCGGGAAGCGTATGTCCGCCGGATCGTGTAAAGCAATTTTCCCGAATTTAATGTCGCCGGTGTAAACCAAATTATGCAAGCCTTCGCCAATGTGCAAGTGCACCTGGCTGCTGCCGAGAATGTGGCCCGCGTTGTGAAACGTAAAACGCACTTCCGGCGTAACGTCGGTCACTTCCCCGTAATCGCGGACTATGATGTGGTTCAACTGCGTCTTGATGTCCTTCTCGGCGTACGGCGCCTTCCCGATTTCCGAGTTCATGACGTTCAAGCAGTCTTGTTGAAGCAAAACCATCAAGTCGCGAGTTGGCGGAGTGCAGTAAACCGGGCCCTTGTAGCCGTAAGCGTACAAGTAAGGAACGAAACCCGAGTGGTCCAAGTGAGCGTGGGAAACGATTACCGCGTCGATTTGCTCGAGCGCGAGATTCATCGCATTCAAGTAAGGATACGCGCGCGTTGAATCGCTGGTGTCCGGGTTGATTCCGCAGTCGAGCAAAATATTGCTTTTCGGCGTTTGAAGCAGGAGGCACGAACGCCCGACTTCCTTGGCTGCGCCGAGCATGGTGAGCTTGACCCAGTCGCACCTTGCGCCGGAAGTGTCTACGAGTTTCTTGCCTAACCCGTTCAAAAACTTTTTGCGGTCAGCCGAGCTCTTGAACAAGGCACTGCGAATAGCGGTCTCGACTTGGCTCGGGCTGGTCGGCGAACGCAGTACTTGCGGGCTCCAGCCGGTTTCAAGAATAATGTTTTTGAGAACGAAACCGCGCTTGCCAATCACGAGCCCGGGCTTGAGTGCTTCGATTTGCACTTCGTTGAACACGGGGTTGAAAACGATTTTCTGGACTCCCGCGTCAAGCGGAATCAATTCCTTGATTTTCGCCTCTGCTTTCGACGGGGGAATAAGCGAGTCCGCGTCAACCCTAAGCAGCACTTTTTTGCGGACTTTAGCCGCGATTTTAGTGATTAAGTTCTCGTCCTCGTAAAAAGCGCGGATATTCTTCAAATACAATACGATTTGCGGGCCTTCGAGCTCGACTTTGACAAGGGAACAAGCCGGAGGCAAGACGGATTTGATTTCTTCTTCAATTTGCTTTAAATCCAAGAGAATACACCTGCAGCTAGCTCGTCGTTTTCGCTACAACTCGTTTTTTCAAATGCAATACAGATTGCCCCTATTCTTCACAGATGAAGGTTAGCTAGCGTGAATTACAATAACTTGGCTACTTCGTCTTTCGAATAGCGCTTTGCGCCGTCGCCGGAAATGCAAAGCAAGTCAATGCCGTCGCCGGTTGCACTATCGCGCTTTAACGCCGAGTTAACTGCCTTGGCTGCGAGCTTGACCGCCTCGTCCCTGGTCATGCCTTTCTTGAAGTGCTCGTCAAGCAAGCCGTAGGCAACAACGCTGCCTGAACCGGTTGACGCGTAATCTTCCTTGATCAAGCCGCCGAATGGGTCCAAGTCGTACAAGCGCGGCTCGGAATCAACTCCCGCGATAATGAGCTGAACCAAATAAGGGTAATACTTGTTGCCTTGCAACACGTTGGAAAGCAAGGTCGCAGCGCCTTTAACCGGCATTTCCGCGCCTTTCGAGTAGCGGTATAATTCCATCTCTGCTTTCAGCAAGCGCACTAGGGACTGGGCGTCGCCTACGCCGCCGGCTATGGTCATAGCTATTTTTTCTCCGACTAAATGGATTTTCTCCGCTTCGCGCGAGCCTATGAAGGTTCCCATTGACGCGCGCTTGTCAGCGGCTAAAACCACTCCGCCGTTGAAAGTAATTGCTACGGTCGTGGTCCCTTTGAATGTTTTGGGCTGTTTTTCGTCAGTCATTAAACCCACTATTATTTAACAATAAAATTTAGCTCTAAAAGGATTGCATAATTATATTGCCACAGGCTTTTTAAAAGCTTTCCTTTAAATACGGTTCCCGCGTTAAGTGAATTGTGGGTGGAAAATGGCTTACCGAATTGCCTTAATTGGCGGCGGGGGAGTCGGCAAAAGCACTCTAGCGTTCGCCTTCTCTAATTACCTGGCTAAAAAAGGCCTCTCAACCGGGGTCGCGAACTTGGACCCGGGCTGCAAGCACATCAAGTACGACGCGTTCTTCGACATCCGCAAGCACTACACGCTCGACAAGGTAATGAAGAAAGAAAGGCTTGGGCCGAACGGGGCGTTGAAAAAGATTTACTCGGATTGCGCCGCGAACTCGAAAATGAGAAGCCAAATTAAAAACACGAAAGCAGACATTGTTTTGCTGGATACGGCCGGTTCTCTTGAATTGTTCCTATTGGAGGGCGCTGCGGATTTCCTGAAGAAAACCAGCGACGCGGTATTGTTCATAACCGATAACGAGAGCGCGGACAAAAAAATCGACTTGACGATGTTGAAAGCGATTAACGCGATGCAAACGCTGCGCTATACGCTTCCGACGATTACGGTCATAAACAAAAGCGACTTGATCGAGAAAAAAAGAGTTAAACAAAAGAAGCTAACCGGTGGTTTTCAAGCGGTTGACGAGCACTTGAAGCGCATGCTTGAGGAAATCGGGGGCAGCCAGCCCGTGTTGTTCGTGAGCGCTTGGGAGCGCACCGGATTCGGCTCATTGTTTCAGGCAATAAACGAGCTCAAGTGCGCCTGCGGAGACCATAGCTAACTATTTAAACGCCAGCGGGAGAATGGGATATAATGATCTTGCAGGATATTAACTCGATTTTGGAAATGGCCATTCTCGCCATGTCCCCTATTACCGCCGCGTTTGCCTTCCTCTTGCTTCGCTACGAAAACAAAACGCGGCCGGGGCACAGGCACGCGTTCCCGATAATGGTTTTCTTCGTCAGCATAGCTGTTTTCTTCGGGGTAATCGCGAGCTCGTTCAAAATCGATTTTTACTTTTTCGCGAAAAACGTGGTAGTCCTGTTCATTCTCGCCGCGTCTTTCGTTCTTCTTCACGAGAGAATTCACAACGAGCTTGACCCGAGCATCGGCTTGTTTGACTGGGACAAGCAAAACGCGAAGCGCGGGCGCAAGAAAAAGCGTTAACGCACTAGCTCGTACTTCTTGAACGGCTTGTTTAGAATATTAATGCGCAGCCAATTGTTCGAGTGAAACCAGATAAAGCGAGGGTAGCCCCATGAATCAATGCGCCTGCGGGAAACGCGGACTATTGACTTAGGTGCGAAAACGCTTCGGCCGTGCCTCAACAACCGCTTTTCCAGATCAATGTCTTCCCCGGTAACCAGCTTGGTGTTGAAGCCGAGCTCCTTCGAAAACGAATCCCGTCTGACAGCCATGTTCGAACCCGCGCCTGAAGGAAAGCCGAGCCAGTTCGAAAGCCAAAAGTAAGCCGGGAAAAAAGTCCCGCAAATCAAGTCCTCGAGCCAAGACGCATTGCCGAGAAACAAGTTGCCGTGGGTACAGGCAACGCGGCTGTCCTTGAACGGGTCTATCAATTCCCGCAACCAATTCTTTGGCGCAATTGCATCCGAATCAATAAACGCCAGTAGTTTGCCTTTGGCTTTAGCCGCACCCGCATTGCGTTCGAAAGCCGGGCTCCGCCGGCGCTCCACCACTATTTTGCCAGCGAGGCCTTTTGCTAGAGAGCGCGTGCCGTCACTACTGTTGCCGTCAGCTAGAATTATTTCGAACGATCCCGCGTAATCCTGTTCGCGCAACGATTTGAGGCACTGCCCGATGTGTTTAGACTCGTTGAACGCAGGCACGATAACGGAAACGTCCAAGTTAATGCGCCTCGCCTGCTTCGGATAATTTCACTTCAACCAATTTGCTTCCCTCGCGCCCCGCCATTGCAACGCCCACGAGGCAGTTCGCGTGCTTGTAAACCGCTTCGTTGTGCGACACCACCATGAACTGCGTTTGCTTGCTTAATTCCGCCAGCAAGCGCGACAGCTTTTTGGAATTATCAGCATCCAACGCCGCATCAGCCTCGTCGAGAATGTAAATCGAAGACGGGTTCACGGATTGAATCGCGAACAGAAAAACCAGCGCAATAAGCGATTTCTCGCCCCCGCTCATTAACTCCAAATACTTTATTTCCTTGTTCTCGAGCTGTACTTGAATAGTCAACCCGCCTTCAAGCGGGCTCTCGGGATTCTCCAAGTAAAGCGTGCCGTGGCCCCGGAAAATCTGCCTGAACAATTGCTTGAAGTTCTGGTTGACTTGGTTGAAAACGTCCATGAACGCGCGGCCTTTCTTGGACTCGACTTCCGTAATCAAGTTTAAAACCGCCTCGCGCTCTGCAGCAAGCTGTTCAACGCGCTCGAATTGAACCAGCATTTCCTTGGCTTTCTCCTCGAACATCTCGAGCGCGCGCAAGTTAACCGGCCCCAGCTGCTCCAGCTCAGACTGCAAGCCCTTTAACTCGACCATGAACTTGGGCTTGTCGTCCTCGCGCTGGTTCCGCAGTATCTCAACGCCGATAAACTCCTGAAGCCGGGCTTTCTTTTCAGCCAACTGCGTTTCCAAGGCAACGCGCCGGAGCTCCAACTGCTGTTTATCGCGGGATAACTTTTCTAACTTGAACTGTAACTTGCTTTTCTCATCCGCAAACTTGCTCACCGCCGCATCCAGCTTCTCGCGCTGGAGGATAAAGTCCTTGAGCGAGCCTGAGAGCTTCTTTTGCTCCTCTAGTTTATCGCGCAAAACCAGCTTGTTTCCCCGAATTCTGTCATCGGCTTTTTTCTGCTCTTCCCGGGCATTCTTTGACTCGGAATCAAGCTCTCGCAACTGCACGTCTATGGAGTTAAATTGCTTTTCATAAACGGAGTACTGCGTGCGGCTCGCGTTCATCTTGTTCTCCAAATCCGAGCAAGTAATCCTCATTTCGCTGAGCTTGTGCTCTTTTTCCTTGACTAGGGTGCCGAAAGTCTGTTCTTTCTCCAAATCAATTCTCTGCTTTGATTCAAGCATTTTAACGTTCAAATCGCTGAGCTTGCGGATAAGCGCGGAACGACCGTCGTCTCCATCGGAAACGGCTTTCCGCGCGTCTTGAATCTCTTGCTCGAGTTTTTTAATCGCGGAACGCAAATCCTTCTGCTCTTCCATCATCTGGGCTTCCGCGAGCTTCAAGTGCTTTAACTCGATTTCGATTCCGCGCTGTTTGACTTCAAGCTCTGCCTTCCTCTTGCGCACTTCCCCGCCGCGCTCGCGCAAGTCCGCGAGCTCTGCAATTACTTTATCCTTGTCGAGCTTGAATTCGTCAAGCTTGTGCCCCCACTCCTTAAGCAATTCAGCCTCCTGGTAAGGGTTAATCAACTTCCTGGCGCGGCCGCCGGTAACCAACCCGCTTGGCTCAACTAGCTCGCCGTCGAAAGTAACTATCCGCGCTTCACCCACTATTTTCTCGGCTGAAGCCAAGTCATCCATCAACAGCGTGTCCGTGGAAACGAATTCAACCGCTTTCTTGAACTTCTTGTCGAACTTAAGCAAGTCTAAAATGAAAGTCTGCGCGCCTTTCTTGTCGAGCAAATGCCGCTTGTTATCCGGCACAGCCGGCGGCGTAATCTGGTCTAACGGAATGAACGAAACGCGGCCGAGGTTGTTGTCCTTCAAGTGCCTGATTGCCTTGTCCGCGGTGTCAATCGAATCAACTACGACGAAATTCGCGCGCGGGCCGAACGCGATTCCGATTGGAACCGCGTACTTTGAATCGTACCTGATTAATTCTTGAACAACGCCGTAGATTCCCTTGTGTTTCGACCGCAAGTTCAATACTTCCTCGAGCGCTCTGCCGCCGGCCGCATCCGCACTCTTTAATTTCGTGCTCGACTCCGCGATTTTCTCGCGCGCGTCGAGAATCGAGTCCTCGATTTTCGGAATGCGTTCCATTAATTCGCGCTCGAAACCCATGAACTTCATTGACTCGAAATTGACTTGCTTGAGTTCCCTGTCCAACTCCTTCCACGAAAACTCGAGTTCCGCGAGCTGGGGCGCGAAATCCGTCAACTCTCCCTTCTTCAACCGATGGAGCTCGGCTTCCTTGAGGCGAATCAACTCGTTTTGTTTGGATACCTCGGCTTGAAGCGAGTTCAACTCGTTTTTAACGCGCATCATTTCCTCTTGCGCCGACTCCATGTCCCTGCGCGCTGAATAGAAACCCTGGGAAAACGCGTTCGACTCGTCAACCAGCTTCTTTAACTCCGCAGTCAAGTCATCTGCAACGCGCTTGGCGGCCGCGTATTCCTCCTCGAACTCGCGGATTCTCCTT
>JAZDMM010000127.1:0-6257 GCA_043800965.1 Microcaldota archaeon
GACGGCTTGTTGTCGGGGTTCAACGGACACCGTAACCCGGAAATCTCGAGTTCCAGCTTGTGAAATCGCGCTGCTAGCCGTTTAATACGCTCTTTGACTTCGACAACCTGCGCTTCGTCTATTACGCCCATCGCAAGCGTGATGTGCGGGTGATTGTCCGGCTTGCTTAAGTCCGAAGTTTGAACCGAGTCCTTTGCTTGGTTTATTGCAATACAGACGTCGTTGACCGGCTTCGGCAGCAACAACGCAACGTCAACCGCGATTTTAGCCATGGCTAGTTATAGCCTGCGACTCTTAAAAAACCCGCGAGCGCCGGCGTGAATGAAAAGAATTAAACAACCGCACGCGCTAACTGAATTATGCGCAAAACCAAGATCCTGTGCACTCTAGGCCCTGCTTCATCCGATTCAAAAACCATTCGCGAACTCAAGGACGCGGGAATGAATGCTGCGCGCTTGAACTTTTCTCACGGCACCATGCAAGAGCACGCCGCAACCGCGGAATCCATCAAGAAAATCCGCGGGAATGACGCGCTCGCCATTGTCTTGGATTTGCCGGGCCCGAAGATTCGAGTTGGCGAACTCGAAAACAAGGCGGTTTTGCTTAAGGCGGGGGAAGCTGTTAAAATAACTTCCAAGCCCGTCATCGGCACCAAGGGCTTGATTCCCGTTAATTGCCCGGACGTCTCGCAAATGGCGGAAGTCGGGGAACTCGTTTTCTTTGATGACGGGAAAATCGAGCTGGAAATAATGGGCAAGGCGAAAGAAGTGCTTGAGTGCACCGTGGTCATAGGCGGCGAACTCCTTACGCGCAAGGGCTTTAATGCGCCGGGAATGCACACTAAAACTTATTGTTTGACGCCGCGCGACTTCAAGGGAGTACAGCTCGCTAATAAAATAAAGCCGGAATTCGTTGCGCAATCTTTCGTTTGCAGCGCTGGCGATGTCAAGGCAATGCGAAGAAAACTGTCTCCGGGAATCGGGTTAATCGCGAAAATCGAGAATACGCAAGCGCTCTTGCACTTTGATGAAATACTGGAAGTGGTTGACGCAATAATGGTTGCGCGCGGCGACCTCGGCATTCAAACGCCTATCGAGAACCTGCCGATTGTGCAGAAGGAAATCATTTCAAAATGCAACAAGGCCGCGGTTCCGGTGATTACCGCCACTCAAATGCTCGAGTCAATGGTTAACCACCCGAATCCCACTCGCGCGGAAGTCACGGACGTGGCGAACGCGGTTTTCGACGGCACCGATTGCGTGATGCTGTCGGGGGAAACCGCGATGGGAATTCACCCGGCGCGCGTGGTCAAAGTAATGAGCCGGATTGCCGAAACAGCCGAAAAACACCCGGATTTCTTCACCAGAATAACGACTAAAACGCATTCTCTCTCTTCCGCACTCGCGCTTGGCGCGAGCAAGCTCGCGGCTGACGTGCAAGCTAAGGCAATCGTTTCCTGCACGTTAAGCGGGAAAACTGCCCAGTTAGTGTCGCGCGACAAGCCGGGCCAGCCGATTATCGCGGTTACCGATAACGAAGTCACGTTCAGGAAACTCGCTTTGAGCTGGGGCGTGGAACCGTGCTTGATTAAGACGCAGAAGTCTGCCGAGGACTTGGTTGAAGCAGCGGTTAAGGCTAGCGCGGTCAAGCTCAAGCTCGTTAAAGGCGATAAAGTGGTTGTTACGAGCGGAAGGCTTTTGGTTACCGGCACGACGAATATGCTTCGCGTTGAAAGCGTTTAATCCAAATTCATTTTCCGCATTTTTCGAAGAACCGCAAGGTTCTTCCGGATTTTGTCAATGTGCTCTGGCGGCACGTTGAAAGCCCCGAGCTTGAACAGCTTTCGCCTTGACTTGGTGATTTCGTCTTCCTCGCCTTCTTCAACGCTCGACAGCAAGTGCTTCAACTGCAGCTCGCCTAAAACAGACGCCTCCGGCGAGTGTATTTCCGCGAACAATAACCGTTTCACGTCATCGAGCTGGGTCGAACGCCCTAGCCTTGGCTTAAAAGTCTTCAGCCGCTCGCCTGTCGGGAACTTGTTTTCAATCGCGTTAAACCAAACGCCGGCCCTGAAGTCTTGAACCGCGTCAAAAGCTTTTTTCGGAAAATCCCGCGGCGATGATTTCGCCGTTGCCTCCGCGACGCTGGACTCAAGCTCGTTACGGAGTTGTTTCTTTCTCGACTCTAGTTTCAGCCCTTTTTCGAAGCTGCCGGCGTGTTCGGCAAAGTTTTCAATGGTATCGAATCCGCGCGCGAAAAACAAAGCCAGCAAGGCGCGGTCCCTCACGTTACTGCCTTTAACGCGGCTAGCTGCACCGAGCGCTTCAATGAAGTGAGGAAAAGGAATTCGCGCGTCAACCAAAGACAAGTGCTTTAATCCGGGGGAAGTCATTTCCGTCTTGAAATTACGCGACAACAGCCTGCGGCGCGCCATCATTTCCAGAGTCGCTTGCGGCGGTAACTCGCCGGCTTCTTTTAAAACACCGATGACTCTGCTTCGGTCCTGCAGGTATTCCTTTTGTTCTTCCGGCCTGGGTGAAAACGGGTGCGCCATAATAGAAAAGTAGGCGCGCGCTTATTTAAAACCAAGCCGGGCGAGTAGTAAAGAATTAAACCACTGTCCGCTCTAATTAGTTCATGGCTAAGAAAAAGCAGATGCGGGAAAACAAGCCCACTCACGTTTTAGTTGAGACGTTCGCGGGAAACAGCTTGGTTCCGCGAGGCATGCGTTTTTGGGTTAAAACCGGCGAAGCAGAGGCCGCGTCCAAAAGAGCGGAAGACTTGATTCCAAACGACAAAGTCTTGTCGCAAGCGCCTAAGATTCACGTTTCCCTGGGGCAAATTTCCGACGCGTTGCGAAAAAACGATGGGGAATACGGCCGCGCGCATTCGCAAATATTCACTTTTCTTCCGGATGAGTGGGCGCACGTTCCACGCCTGCAAGAATTTCTGCTTCACGCAACCGGCTTGGCAAGAAGCGAATTAAGCGATAGGGATGCATTTAAGGAAGCCGAGGAGAAAATTCGCGAGCATTTGTCGACTCGCTCTGTCCGGCTTGCGGGCCGTAACGCACCGGAGGTATCGCGCAGCGGGTGGGCAATAGAACACTGGCTAACCGGAAAAACCAAGCTGCCTCAAGACTCGGTAACGCTGCGCGCTTTGCGGAAATTGGATTCGAAGAAGTTCGATGAATTGTTCGGTAGCATTCGCGACTTGCGGGAGAAAGGCGGACAACTTTACCAAGCGCACGACACGTGGGAGGGAGCGCACCAGACGTTAAGGCGGTGGATTAGCGGTTTTTCAGCCAAGGCGCTGGAATCGGAGTCCGACCAAGTCGAGGTCCCGTTAACCGAGGGGGAAGCGCGCAAGAAAGACGAAGCCCGCGGCACCGGGGGCCGGACTTTCGCGAAGCAGCGCGCTTTGATTTACGAGCACTTCATTCGACCGCACGCGGAAGCTGTCGGAAAAGAAGGGATTACGGATTACGCCTTCGTCAAAGTTAGCAAGGTAACTCCGGTAACTTCGGAAAAAACAAAAGGAAAAGGGAAACAAAAAGCGCCGGTATTACCGCGCGGAATAATTCCTCACGATAAAATCGATCCGGAAAAGCTGGGAGTCAGCAAAACCGATTTCGCAAAGATTTATTTCGAATACCACGTGTTAAGGAACATTTTCAACAAAGCCGCTGAAAAAAAATACGTGGAATTGAAAGCGCCCGATAAAAAGAGAAGTCAAACCGCGCCCGATGCACTCGCGCTAATGCTGGGAATCCAGACCTCGCTTGCTTTAAGTGACGAACGGCTTGAACGAAAATACCCCGAGTTGTTTGAGAGCGCGCGAAAACAAGGCCTCGAGGTAAGGGAGGAAGTCTCTGGTACATTAAACATCATGAAAGCCGCAGTGCGCAAGCTCAGCCCGGAACTAGGCGCGTTATCCGACCGAATAATGGCGCTGCACTCTGCCTTGCCTTTAAAAGAAGAGCGAGAGCAGGCGAACACGATCATCGACCGTTTTAACCGGGAAAACGAAGCACAGCGGAGACAATTGGCTAAACAACTCGATGAATTCATTTCCGTGCACAAGAACTATAACCTGCCCATATCCGTATTAAGCGGGATAGGGGATGCCGGAGCTAGAACGCTCGAGGAACGCGAGGACTTCGTGGAAAGAAACGCGAGCGCATACCGCAGTGTGGGAGGCAAGGAACGCATTACTTACCTACCGCTTCCGACGGCTTCGGAAGTAAAGCAAGCTTTGAAAAAAGCCGGGCTAACCCGCGAAAAAATCGAGGAACTGGCGGAACTGCACGGCAAGCACTTTTTTCAGCGCGCTTAATCCATGAAGTCGCACGCTGTAAGCTAAGCAAAGGAAAGAAAAAAACGTAGGAAGGGGTCGGAGGACTAAGCTCCGGGGAAACCTTGGTTTCCCCTCCGGCTTAGAGCGGCTTAGTCCATGAAGTCGCGCGCTGTAGGCGGCAGTTCCGGTTCGCCTTTCCGCTTTCTGATGGATGAAACCACTTCAGTCTGCAAGTTCGCCGGGAGTTTCTCGTAACCCGCGTACTCGTAATACCAAGCAGCTCGGCCTTGAGTCGCCCCGCGCACTTCAGACGCGAAACCGAACATGGTTGAAACCGGGACTTTCGCCTTGATGTTCACGGCTTCCCCTTCCTGCTGCATGTCGAGCACTTGCCCGCGCCTGCCTTGCACTAAATTCGTGAGCGAACCCATGAATTCAATGGGCGCGTTAACGAACAAGTTTTGCTTGGGCTCTAATAGAACCGGTCCTGCTTGAAGGAACGAGGCGTAAATCGCCCTGCGAATAGCGGGAATAATTTGCGCGGGGCCGCGGTGAGCCGGGTCAACGTGAATCGTGGCATCCGTAAGCAATACCTTGACGCCCGTGCACTTTTCTTTCGCTAACGGGCCTTGCTTCATCGAGTCGTAAAACGCGTCAACAACCAATTCCTTAATGTCTTGCAGGTACTGGACTCCCTTGGACGCGTCGATGAACAAGTTGTTGTTGTGAATCGCTAACACTTTCTTGGATTGCTTGCGGTCCAAGCCCGCTTCAACGAGCGCTTCCCACAACGCGGTTCCCTTCATAGAGGAATCGATCTTGCCTTCGCGCATTGCTTTCAACACGCCTGCCTCTAACGGCACCGCGAGCAATTTGAATTTGTTGTGCTTGTTCGGCGACTTCCCGTCTAACTCCGGCCCTTCCTTGGTAATCGTTTCCAAGTACACGACGATCGGCGGGGAAGTATCGATATCCACCTTGCGCTCGTTGCGAATCTTGAACTCGATAATCTCCAAATGCAACTCGCCCATTCCGCTAATCAAGTGCTCTCCCGTCTCTTGGTTGATTTCAACGCGGAGAGTCGGGTCTTCCTTGCCTAGTTTCCTGAGTGCTTCAATTAACTTCATTAAATCGCGCGGGTTCTTGGCTTCAACGCTCTTCGTGACAACCGGCTCGCTGTGGTGCTTGATTTTCTCGAACGGAGCGATTTCCGATTGCGAAACCGTTTCGCCCGCGTAAACGTCTTTCAAACCGATTAAGGCAACGATGTTGCCGGGCGGCGCTTCCTCGACTAAAACGCGGTCTGGGCCCATGTAAACCGCGACTCCTTGCAGCTTCTCCCACTTGAACTGGGACGCTAAGTAAACATCCATTCCTTTCTTGAACGTGCCGCTGTAAATCCTGCCTACTGCAACGTCACCCGCGTGCTCGTCAACTTGAATAGCGGTAACCATGAAACACGCCTTGCCGGTCGGGTCGCAAGACAACATTGACTTGGCTTCCGGAATCTCGAGGTCGCCGTGCCAAATCGTGGGAATCCTGTATTTTTGCGCCACTATCGGGGACGGCAATTGAGTAACCGCCATTTCGAGAATGACTTCATCCACCGGCGCCTTCTCCTGCAAGTACTTGTGGTCTTCCTTCGCGCAATACTCGCAAATGTCTTTGAATGTAATGCCTTTGTTCTTCATGGTAGTGAAGCTAATAGCCCACTTGTGAAACCCGGACCCGAAAGCCACGTTCCCCTTGTCAACCGCAATCATCCAATCCTTCTTGAACTCCGGCGGGCCGTAGCCTTCTATCAGCTTGTTGATTGAATTAATGACTTTAATGAACTTGTCTTGCATGCCTTGCGCATCCAAGTTCAATTCGTTAATCAAGCGGTCGATTTTATTGATGAATAGCACGGGCTTGACTTTCTCCTTCATTGCCTGCCTTAACACCGTCTCAGTCTGCGGCAT
>JAZDMM010000032.1:0-6346 GCA_043800965.1 Microcaldota archaeon
CAGGGCTAGGCGAAGCAAACGGGGTTGGAGACGACTCTGGAACTCCAAGTAAAACGAATTCCTCGCGCGGCTTCTCGTCATTACCGGATTGGTCTACGCCATAGTACTGGACGCCCCAGTTTCCTTCCCCGGAAAACACGAGCTTGCAGTAAACCCTGGATCCGCTGACATCGCTGCAAGACCTCCAGTGTACGGGGTAACTTGTTTCTTCGCTTGGGTCTGAATCAAGGCGGTAGTAGAGCGTTTTACAACCAGAGTACTCGTCCGTGCACTTTAAAACGATTTCAGAGTAATCGGATGTTAACCCAACTAAAGGAATGTCTGACGTGGTTGAAGGCTGTTGCGTGTCTTTGACTCCCGGAGATGCAAATATGACGTAAACAACCCCGAGCGTAACAGCCGCAACCGCGGCTAAAACAATAAATACCGTGAAAAGCCCTTGGCCCCGCATTCTCATTGCAAAAAGCAAGCCGCGAGCCCTTAAAAGTATTCGGTTGAGCAAAACTAATTAATAGTTTCGCCATGCACTATTAACTTCCGCGCTTTTCGGTGAAGGAGGCTTTGGTGGGTTTGGATAGAAAGCAGCAAGCGTCTTGGGGGACACGTAGTTTCCCCCGAAACCCTTGGGTTCATCCCCCTTCCCACTAGGCGAAGGTGGATAAGTGGATAGAAAACAGTTGTTGGAAGCGGTAGCGAGTAACGACTTAGTGATAGAGCCGCAAGCGGTGGAATGCGTTTTGGCAGCCGACGACTCGGCTAAACTGCTCGACTCCGCAATAATCAACGTAGTAAAGTCAAACGACTTCGTGATAACCCACCGGTTGATTGACGACTTGAGCGAGAGCCTGAGGCTAAGCAAAATTTCCGACGGCGTAGAAGGCGTTCAACCCGGGTTCGTGCCGTTAGCTGCTTCGGTCAAGTCGCGCTTGGAAGTGAATTGGCGCGAAGACGTATCAAATCAAAGCCGGTGCACCGGCAAAATCGAAGACTTCGTGAGCTATTTCCGCGACCGCTTCAAGCGAATCAAGCTCATGTACAAACTGCGCGGAGTCGAAGTGGCACCGTCCCTCAAGCAAGTAAAGGAAGCTAACAATCGCGACCGGAAAACGATTGTTGGAATGGTTAATTCCACTAAAACCACGAAAAACGGCCATTTTTTGATTGAACTGGAGGACGAGGAAGGGGTATTGAATTGCCTGGTTCCGAAAGACAGTGATTTCCGCGAGCAAGCCGCGAACATCATGCTCGATGAAGTGATTGCGTTCACGGGATACTTGAGCGACTCGCTGTTCATAGTCAAAGAAATAAGCTGGCCGGAAATCCCGATTCGCGCAAAGAAATTGTGCGAGGAAGACTCGTGCATTGCTTTCTTGAGTGACTTGCACGTTGGCAGCAAGTTTTTCCTAGGCAACGAATTCAATTCGTTCCTGAATTTCTTGAACGGCAAGGGAACCGCGGAAGAACAGGAAGCGGCAAGCAAAATCAAGTACATGCTGATTGCAGGCGACTTGGTTGACGGAATCGGGGTTTACCCGACTCAAGAAAAGCAATTAGTCACAAAAGACATTTACGCCCAGTACGAATTGTGCTGGGAGCTGTTGAAAAAAATCCCGCAGCACATCGAAATAGTTATTTCTCCGGGAAACCACGATGCGGTCAGGAATGCCGAACCACAACCCAAGCTACTTGACGAATTCACCGAAGACTTGAAGGGTTTTGAAAACATTCACCTGGTCGGGAACCCTGCTTGGATTAAAATCAGCGATTTGCGCGTGTTGATTTACCACGGCACTTCCATGGATACGATCATAGCCGCAATGCCTAACATGAGCATAGGCTACCAGCAGCCCGAGCGCGTGGGAGTTGAAATGCTGAGGCGCAGGCACTTGAGCCCGGTGTACGGCGAAAAGCCGATTGTTCCGGAACAACGCGATTTCATGGTTATTGACGATGTTCCAGATATTTTTCACTTCGGCCACGTGCACAAGAACGGGTACAAGGATTACCGCGGCACTCTGATAGTGAACTCCGGAACCTGGCAGGACACTACCGATTTTCAAGTGAAAATAGGGCACGTTCCATCGCCTTGCCAGCTTCCGGTTTACAACATTAAGACGGGAGTGCTAAAGACGTTTAATTTCCGGGGGGAAGCCAAGTAAAATGGTAGAGTGCTCCCCGAAACTACAGAATTATTTCGACTTGCTTAATACCGAAGCCGAGCGCGAGTACGAAGTTGCGGGCAAGGCGCGGTCTAAAGGAATTGACCCGAGCGACGAAGTCGAGATAGCGCCTGCGCCGGATGTTGCCGCGCGAGTCGAGGGATTGGTTGGGCCCGAAGGCGTTTCGGTTCGAATCAGAGAACTCGTCTTGGAAAAAGGAAGGAACGCGGCTTGCTTTGAAATAGCTAAGGAAATAATTGAAGGAAAATTCGGAGGCGGCGACAAGGAGAAGTTAATCGAGCAAGCGGTTAGGACCGGGCTCGCGTTGTTTACCGAAGGAGTCGTGTCAGCTCCAATTGAAGGCGTTTCGCAAGTCAAAATAAAACTAAACTCGGACAACAGCCGTTATCTCGCGATTTATTTCGCCGGCCCGATTCGCGGCGCCGGCGGAACCGGCCAGGCGTTCACGCTCTTGCTCGGCGATTACTGCAGGCAAGTCGCTGGCGGAATAGAGAATTACCGGCCTCTTGAAGACGAAGTCGAGCGGTACAAGGAGGAAGTAAATGCTTACGCGCGGAGAACGCGCGCAGGCCAATACGTGCCCACTGACGAGGAAGTCGAGCACGTTGTCCGCAGCTGCCCGGTTTGCATTCACGGCGAGCCGACAGAGAAGTACGAAGTCAGCGTTCACAAGAATTTAGCTAGTATTGAAAACAACCGCGTGCGCGGCGGAATGGTTCTAGTGTTGAGCGAAGGCGTCTGCCTGAAGGCGCCCAAGATTTTAAAGCTCGCCAAGAGCGCGGGCCTGAACTGGGCGTGGCTCGAGAAACTGATTAAAGTAAGCAAGCAGGAATCCAAGAAAATCGAAATCAAGCCCGTAACCAGGTACATGGATGAAATCGTTGCAGGCAGGCCTATATTCTCGTATCCGTTACGGCCCGGCGGATTCCGCCTGCGTTACGGCCGCACTCGTTACTGTGGGATTCTCGCTAAGGCAATTCACCCTGCTTCAATGATTTTACTCGACGAGTTCCCGGTTAACGGCACTCAAATCAAAACCGAACGGCCGGGTAAGGGCTGCATTGTTACCTCGTGCAGTGACGTGGAAGGCCCTATTGTTTTGCTTGACGACGGCGAAGTCGCGTGCATTGAAACGATTGAGGAAGCGCTCAAGGTTCAAAACCGCGTCAAGGAAGTATTGTTTCTCGGAGACATGGTCGCGTGTTACGGCGACTTCCTGAAATCCAACCACCCGTTGGTTCCCGCGGGCTATTGCGAGGAATGGATGCGAGCGGAGCTGGCGAAAAACGGGGTTGAAAAAACAACCGAAGAGCTGAAGAAAATTGCCTGGAGCGATGCTCTCGAACTAACGAAAAACGAAAAATGCGCTTTAGCCCCGCGGTTTTCTTTTCACTGGGCGGACTTGAGCCACGAGCAATTAAAGCACTTGGCTGAATGGATTGCGAAATCAGGTAAAATAGAGCGCGACTGGTTCGACGCCAAGGGATTCAAAATCGCTTTTGACGCGCAAGGAAAACGCATTCTCGAAGTTCTTGGTGTCCCGCACAAGCAAAAAGACGAAGCCATTGTTTTCACAGACGATTACGCGAATGCCTTGCTTTATTCACTAGGCCTTTTGAAAGACGGTAGGCTGAGTTCCGCTGCATTCGACCAGGCGTTTTCCGAAGACAAGACGCCTCTCGAAATAATCAACGAAGCAAGCGGCTTGAAAATCGAAGACAAGTCAGGCACGTTCATCGGAACCAGCATGGGTCGGCCGGAGAAAAGCCGCAAGCGCGAGATGAAGCCGCCGGTTAACGGCTTGTTTCCCATAGGATACCACGGAGGCAAAATGCGGGACATAGCCAAGGCGTTCAAGAACCTGCGCAACCGCGGCGAAACATCCATTGAAGCAGAGCTCGGCAACAGGTACTGCCCAGCGTGCAATAAGAAAACGTGGGTTAACAAGTGCGATTCGTGCGGAGTTCAAACGCTCTCGGTCCGGCAATGCAACAAGTGCGGGAAACTCACCAAGGAAGAGAAATGTTCTTGCGGCGGATTCACTAACGCATTCGATAAAACCAGCGTACAGCTGGTAAAGGAATTCGAGAGGGCGAGCGCGAAAACCCAGTTCAAGCCAGACCAACTCAAGGGCGTCATCGGCTTGATTTCCCCTACTAAAACGCCGGAACTGTTGGACAAGGCGTTTTTGCGGGCTAAACACGACTTGACGGTTTTCCGCGACGGCACTTGCCGCCACGATTCCACGGAAATTCCCACTACTCACTTTGTTCCCGCTGAAATCGGGCTCTCGATAACGCAATTGCGCGAACTTGGTTACGACACCGACATTAAGGGAAAAGAAGTCGTTAACCCGCAGCAAACCGTTGAATTGTTTCCGCAAGACATCATGATTTCGCGCGACGCCGGCGAGTACCTGCTTCGCGTGAGCCAGTTCGTCGACGACTTGCTGGTTTACGTGTACGGCTTGCCGCCGTATTACAAGTGCGAAAAGCCGGATGACTTGATCGGGAAACTGACCATAATACTCGCGCCGCACACCAGCGCGGGAATAGTCTCGCGCATCATCGGCTTCACCGACGTGCGCGGATTAATCGCGCACCCGTACCTTCACTGCGCTACTCGCCGCAACTGCGACGGCGACGAAGACTGCCTGATTCTGCTCATGGATGGCTTGCTGAATTTCTCGCGTTTTTACTTGCCGGAAACACGCGGCGGAAAAATGGATGCGCCGCTTGTATTGACGATGACGCTCGACCCCAAGGAAGTGGATGACGAAGTGCATGCAATGGATATAGCGTGGGAATACCCGCTTGAATTCTATGAAGCCGCGAAACGCTTGTCCATGCCCGGGGAAGTGAAAATCCCGTTGGTTAAAGACGGCCTCGGGAAAAAACAACAGTACGAAGGCATGGGCTTTACGCTGGAATCAAAACTCGAGGGTCCGACTACCACGAAATACGTTTTGTTCAAGGACATGCACCAGAAAGTCAGCGACGAGCTCGCGTTGATGAAGCGCATTCGAGCCGTAGACGCTGCTAACGCAGCAGAACGCATTATTCTCTCGCACTTTTTCCCGGATTTGTACGGTAATCTGCGTTCTTTCTCGCGCCAGAAATTCAGGTGCGTCGACTGCAATTCGAAATACCGCCGCGTTCCGTTAAGCGGCAAGTGCACGCGCTGCGGCGGTAAACTCCTGCTAACGATCAGCAAAGGCGGTATCGAGAAGTACCTGAAGATTTCGCAGGAAATGGCTGAGAAATACGACTTGCCGAACTACCTCAAGCAGCGCCTGATGCTGATTAAGAAGGAAATCGCGTCAATCTTCGAGGACGAGCGCGTGAAACAATTCAGCTTATCGGATTACGCATAAAAAAAGGAGTTTAGGGAAGGGCCTTGCGGCCCTCCTAAAAAGAGTAACTCAGAGGTCGAACGGGTACAACGTCTGTCTCTTGTTGCCTTTGCAGCGGTCTACTGCGCCGTCAACCAGCATTGCAACGTGCTTGTCTAAAGCATCGTAAAAATCGCCGGACACTCTAACTCCTTTCTTTTTCGCGTATTCTCCAACCATTGACTTTACAACTAAAGCCATGTTTAACCACCTCGTAGTTTAGTAACAAACCAAAACCCATTTATAAGCATTTCGGCTTAAACAGGCGGATTTGGGCTTTCCAGCCCGTTTCCGAACTGCTCATTCACCGGGGCTCGGTTCGGGCGACGGCTCCGCGCTTGCCTCTGGGCTCGCTTCAGGAGACGCTTCCGGGCTTGCTTCCGGTGACGGCTCTACGCTCGCCTCCGGAGAAGCCTCGGGACTTGCTTCGGGCGAGGGCTCTACGCTCGCTTCAGGAGTCGGTGAAACTTCCGGTTCTTCTGTCGGCTCGGGCGAAACCTCGGGTTCTTCCTCGGGCTCGCTTAACGTGGTTATTTTCACGGTCGGCTGGAGAATCCAGTTGCCGTTACCGGTTTCAGTCAGCGACTTTTCAACTATGAAGTCAACAAGCAGCTGCGTGGTTTCGTTCGCACCGATCCAAAACGCGTGAGTGAACTTCAACTTGCCGGAAGGCACTTTCACTTCGATTTCCGCGGGTTCGGTAGAGTTCGTGGAATTGCCTTCGCTGTCCTCTTGCTTCAAAGTCAAAACCGCCTTGTCGATGGCGAGGCGGATT
>JAZDMM010000015.1:0-2121 GCA_043800965.1 Microcaldota archaeon
AAAGCCGGCTTTATAGAAACCTGCTGAAACTCAATGCTCTTGACTTCCATTGCTTTTATAGTTTAATTGAGACTATTCTACTGTCAAGTTCTTTCAATAATCCCGGGGGCCCGTAGTAGAGTGGCTAAGACGCTCGCTTCACATGCGAGAGATCCGGAGTTCGATTCTCCGCGGGCCCATATGGACTTGAAGAGCGAGGTCAAGAAACTCGTCGAGGAAAACGCTTTGGCTCTAGTTTCCTTAAACGAAGACGGCTCACCTCACTGTATTGCCGTTGCTTTCGTTAAGGTTGTTTCGAAGAATCAAATTTTGATTACCGATAATTTTATTGTTAAAACAACTGAAAACATAGCCCGTGACCCGCGAGTTTCGCTTGCGGTATGGAATGAAGACTGGCGCAAGGCAGGTGCTAACGGCTTTGAACTAACGGGGCATGCGGAATACTTTGCGCACGGTCATTGGCTTGATGAAATAAAGAAAATGCCGGAAAACAAGGGGATGCCGTGCAAGGGCGCGATTTTGGTTACCATCGAAAAAATTAGGAAGTTGGCGTGACATGCACTTCCTGTTGATTCACGGAACCGGCGGGAACCCTAACGAAGCGTGGTTCCCGTGGCTCAAGAAAGCGTTGATGGCTTACGATTACGATGTTGTGGCGCCCCAGTTCCCGACTCCGATTGGACAGAACTTAAATAACTGGATGAAGGTTGCGGAAAAGCATTACGATTTGTTTGACGAGGACTTAGTTGTAATAGGCAGAAGCGTTGGCGCCGCGTTTATTCCCACTTTGCTTGAGAAGGCTCCGATTAAGAAACCGATTAAGGCGGCTTTTCTTGTTGCCGGGTTTTGTTCGGACTTGCACTTGCCTGCGTTCAAGGACTTGGTTTCAACTTTTATTGAAAAGGATTTTAACTGGCCGTTGATTCGAAGCAGGTGCGAAAAGTTTTTCGTCTATAACTCGCAAGACGACCCGTTGGTTAAGCCGAAGTACGGAAAGGAACTCGCAGACAACCTCGGGGTCGAAATGAATTTGTTCCAGCACCAACAGCACTTTTGGTTCTCTAAATTCCCGCCAATTCTGCAAGACATCCGCAGCCTGGTCTAAAGCGTTTTCAAACCAGCTTTTTTTGCTTATTGGCAGCGTCCTCGACCGCAACCGCGTCGTAGCCGCGCTTTCTTAAATTGCTTGCTAGTTCCTTGCTAAAGCCGTGAGTAGTGTACACTTTCTTCGGGTTCACGCGCTCGACGTATTCGATTAATTCGTTAAAGTCGGCGTGTCCGCTCAAGCAAAAACTCGCGTTAGCGCTCATTGACGTGCGGCGCATGCTCCACCCGGTTGCAATCGCGGTTGAAACTCCGCGCGAGTAAGCGTGCTCTAACCGGCGAGCCAGGCCTGCTGAAACCATGTGCATCGGTAGCACTGCGGCAAAGCCGTTCTTCAGGAGTTCCGCGCCTTCATCGGACTGCGCGTGAATAAAATCGAGTTTCAATCCGTGTTTTTTGTGGATTTCGCTTAAAGCAAAAGTTTTCTCGTTCACTAGCGGCGCGATTCCGCAGTACTTGTTGAGCACCGCAATCAGCTCTTGCGCCTTGCCGAGGCAGTACCCGCCTAAGACGATGTTTTTCCCGCGTCGTTCTTCATTCTCCACCCAAGCCGCAATTTCTTCATAAACCAGAGTACGCTCTGGGAAAACGTATTCCGGCGAGCCGTAAGTCGCTTCAATAAGAATTTCGTCAGAATGCTTTGTTTCAGCGCCCTTAAACAAAAGCGAATCGCTTAAGCAGAAATCACCCGCGTAAGTAAACGTTTTACCGTCAGATTCCGCGCGCAATTGCCGGCTGCCGAGCACGTGGCCCGCGTTCAAAAGCTGTGCGTTCAACTCGCGCGCGTCAAGGGTTTCAAAGCCGTTGCCTTTAATCGCTTTAATTAAGTCAAGTGTTTCTTTTGACGCGAGTATTCGTGATTTCGCGTTAACTGGCGGCAAATGGTCCGCGTGCGCGTGCGAAACAAACGCAGTGGGGCTCCGGCAGTCGAGGCCGATTCGCGAGCCGTTGGATTCAAGGAAGGCTTTAGGCGGGTTGAATGAAAACACGCATTTAGAACCCGCCCAAAATAGTTAA
>JAZDMM010000048.1:0-2189 GCA_043800965.1 Microcaldota archaeon
CACGTTAAACTCGCGGTTGCGGAATCCTTCGATTACCGCGGCTTGCTTCTTTTGAGTCATGCCTCCATCGGCTCTGCCAACGAGTTCGCGCGCACTGACTCCGGCAATGGAATTCAACTCGGTTACTATCCGCTTCACCGAATCCCGGTAGTGCGCAAAAACGATAACGCTCTTGCCGAGCGCGGTTTCCCCGCTAACGATTTCCTTCATTCGCTGCATTTTCGGATGCTCTACGCCCGCAGCCAAAAGCGACTGGGTTTTAACTGCAACGCGCGCGATCCTGAAATCGCTTAATAAGTTTTGCACCGCCTTCGTCTTTTGCTTGCGGGTTTTCAAGCCGTGCAAGTAATCGTTCAAAGCGGCGAGGCCGTGGCTTTCCAGCAGGTCGCTTGCGTGAAGCACGTTGATCGCGCGAGCCACGTGGCTCAACGCCTGGTACGCGCGAACATTCGACTTGGTTTCAGCCAGAACTTTAGTGCGTAGTTCCAACAGCGTTCTCTTGTTCACGCGGGCAACCGCAACGCTATCAACGAATCCCTCGTTTTTCAGTGAATTCATGCAGTCGCGCAAAACGTCTTGCAAGCCGTTGCGCAGCTCTAGAAAATCGCGCGGCAATTCAACGAAAACCCAGTCAACGCGCACTTTGTTAACGAACGGCTTGACATCGGAATCGTGCTCTCGCTTGACAACCACGTGTTTTATCCCTAGATTCCTGCACACTTCGTCTATTTTCTCGCGCTGGGAAGACGGGCTCGCGGTCAACCCGAGAATCAAGACCCCCGACTTTTGAACCTGTTGGCCGATGAAAGCGTAAGCGTAATCACCTACGGCGCGGTGCGCTTCGTCGAAAACCACCAAGCAGTAATCGTCAAGCGAAAACTTTCGCACGAGCAAATCGTGTTGAACGGTCTGGGGCGTGGCGCAAACAACCGCCGCGTTCTTCCACAGTTCGCTGCGCTGTTCAGGCGGTACTTCCCCGGTTAATACCACGACCGCGTCATCATGCAAGTGCAAGTGTTCCCTAATGCGCGCTGCCTGCTGCAATGCCAAGGGCTTGGTTGGCACGAGAAAAAGCACTTTCTTCCTGGTTTCGGCAATCAAGTGCGCCATGACCAAGAGGGCAACAAACGTCTTGCCTAGTGCAGTAGGCATTACAACCAGGGAATTGCCTTTTTCAACCGCTTCCTCAGCTGCCTTGACCTGGTAGTCCCTCTCTTCTGCAGTGTTCTTAAACAAGGAACCGTTTAGAGTCATTGCAAAAGTATTAACGGAATGAGAGTAATTAACTTGTTGCCGCCGTCTAAAGAGAAACGCGTACAAAGCAAAAACGGCTTTGTAGCGCACGACAAATCCGCAAGGATTTGACGTGAAACGCTTGCCGCACCTGTTTTCAACGCTTCAAGCCCGTAAAATCCTTGGTTTCGGTTACTGGAACTCAGTGCTTTTTAAATGACGCGAGGGTTATGACTGTCCTTTTCGCCAACAGTCCCCCCGTAACTCTCCGCGTTCGCGCGGGGGGTTCGGAGGCTGAAGGAAAAAGGAAACCAAGGTGGGTGGTTTTAAGTGGCAATATTACCGTTAGCCCCGGTAGAGCGGGTTATCCGCAAGGCTGGGGCAGAGAGAGTAAGCGAGAGCGCTGCAGAAGCGCTAGCTGACGTGCTCGAGGAAATTGGCCTCAACATTTCGGCTAAGGCAGTAGAACTCGCAATGCATGCTGGAAGAAAAACAGTTACAGCCGAAGACATTAAACTGGCAGCGCGTTAACAGCGCTATTAAAAACGGAATCCGTTTAATGAATCGCGAAATGGCTTACCGGCAGTACGTCGACTTGAAGTTCAAGCCAACCGACAAGCACTTGATAGCGGAGTACTACGTTGAGCCGGCGCACGGGGTTTCCATTCAGGAAGCCGCGGGCGGGGTCGCAGCTGAATCCAGCGTCGGCACTTGGACGCACTTGACTACGATAACCGACAAGCGCCAGCGCGAGAAAATGGCGCGCGTTTTCGAGATTAAAGACAACGGCCGCGTAAAAATCGCTTACCCGCCGGAATTATTCGAGCACGGAAACATGCCGCAAATCATGAGCTCGATCGCAGGCAACATTTTCGGCGTGGAAATCATCAAAAACCTGCGCTTTGAAAACGTGCGTTTTCCAAAGTCAATCGCCAAATCGTTTAAAGGACCGCGCT
>JAZDMM010000050.1:0-2313 GCA_043800965.1 Microcaldota archaeon
GCGAACCACCATGCGGTCCTGCTTGCCGATTACGCGCGACTTGATTTGCATGTTTTCTTTGGAAACGATGAACGAGTCCGGCGTGACCGAGCCGGACACTATCGCCTCGCCCAGCCCCACTCCGCCCTCGACGACTATTTCGTCTTCTGCGCCCGTAACCGGGTTCGCCGTGAAAATTATCCCGCTCTTGTCGCTGAACGCCAGCTTTTGAACTACTACGGCAATGCCGACTTTCAAGTGCTCGAAGTCGTTTTGTATGCGGTAGTAAATCGCGCGCGCCTCGAACAGCGACGCCCAGCACTCTTGGACGGATTTCACCAGGTTGTCCGAACCCTTGATGTTGAGAAAGGTCGCCTGCTGGCCCGCAAAAGACGCTTCCGGCAAGTCTTCAGCCGTGGCGCTGCTGCGCACCGCCACCGGGACCTCCTGCGATGCGGCCGGCATCAACGAAACCCCGCACAGCTTGTTGTAGGCGCGGGTTATCTCGGCTGCCGTGTCTTTCGGCATGCGCGCGCCGATTATCGCGGCTTTTACCGCTTCGCTCGCCTTGTCCAACGCCCGCTCGTCGTTGACGTCCAGCTTACCCGTCTCTTCGGAAATCACGTCGCGCAAGCCGTTGGCATCCAAAAAGTCGAAGTACGCTCCGCTGGAAACTATGAATCCCGGCGGCACGGGCAGGCCCAGGTTTGCCATTTCCGCCAAATTGGCGCCCTTGCCTCCCGCTTCCGCCAAATTCTTCTTCGACAGCTCGTTGAACCAGTAAACCGTTTTCACGCGCGCAACACCCGCAAACCATTACCGCCGCCCTATTAAAAACAATCGCGCGCGCCAACCGCGGGCAACCGCCTTGCTTGAAAAAATCGGGTTCACTTATGCCGTTTCGCCAACTCCGCGAAAGCCACAAGCAGGGCCGCCGCCTCTTCCTTGCTGAGGCTGGCGCGGTTTAACGCACGAGTAAAGGCCTTCTTGACTTTCGGCTTGTCGCGAACGCGCCTGCACTTGTCCACCGCTTCCCCGAAGAATTCGCTTAACTGCTTGACTTCCCTGCGCGGCGCCAGCGCGTACGCTGGCTTTGCCTTGCTTCGGTAAAGCTCGCAAAGAACGACTGCAACCGCGTGGGACAGGTTCAAAACGGGATGTTCCGGGTTTGCGGGAATCGTCACGAAAAAGCCGCATTCGCTGGACTCGCCGGCAGTCAACCCGCTGTCCTCGCTCCCGAAAACTATTGCGGGTTTTTTGGCCCCAGCCAGCTTTTCCGGCAGCTTGGGCAGGCTAACGCAATTGCGGAACTCCTTGTCCCTGAAGCGGCTGGGCGCGCCCGTAGTCCCAACCACTAAGTCGCAGCCTTTCACGGCTTCCGCAAGCGTCTTCACGGTCTTCGCGCCCGCCAGCACGTCCAGGGAGTGCTTGGCGTACAATTCGGCATCAAAGCCCAGCTTGGCTTTCGGCGAAACGAGCACGAGCTCCTTGGCCCCGAAATTCTTCATTGCCCTGCAAACCGCGCCGATGTTGGCGTCGTGGAGGGGGCGGACGAGGATTACGCGCATGAGCTAATCGTATGGTTTAAAAGGCTTTAAACTCTATTTTTAGCGTCGGAAAAGACCTCATTTTGAAGGGTGGTTAGCTTTGACTGTCGATGACGCGAAAACGGTTGTTCAAGAGGCTCACGTAGAGGATGAACTCAGCGAAGCCGAAGACGAAAAACTCCCGTTCCCGAACGCCCGCGTAGTGCGCATAGTCAAGGAGAACCTCAAGAAGGAGCACCAGATTCGCTACGAGGTCAAGATGGCCGCCAACATCCTCCTCAAGGAGATACTCGCGGACATCTCGCAGACCATGGACAACGAGGAATACTTCACGCTTTCAATAGAACACTTCAACAAGGCCGCGCGCAAGCACAAGGAAATCGCCTTGAACCAGAAGCGCATACGCCGCGTGCAGAAGGTATTGGAGAAGCAACGGGCCGAATTGGACGAGATAATAACCGAAATCGAGTTGGATTTGCCCACCAACCCGGCGACCAGCCAGTGATGCAACCCCATGGAACATGAATCCGAACTCGAGCACAAAGCCGAAGAAAGCAAGAAGAAGCGGGACCTGACGAACGCCGAAGTCCAGGAAATCGCGTGCACCAACCACGAGCGCATCGACTTACTCAAGCAGACGCTTGCGATATCCAACGACGAAAAGCGCAAGCGCGACGACGAAAACGCCAAAGTCAAGGAATTGAAGGAAAAGCACGCCGCCTCCGAAAGCGAAGTCTACAAGATAAAAGACGAGCTGGACGCCAAAAAGCTGAAGCTGCGCGACTTG
>JAZDMM010000054.1:0-3028 GCA_043800965.1 Microcaldota archaeon
AGGAAAACCAAGCACTTGTTTTTTGAATTGCCGAAAGTAGAGGGGGAGTTGCGCCAGTGGCTGGAATCAAACGACCAGCTACCTCCGAACGCGAGGAATTTCGCTCTAGGCTGGCTTAAAGACGGTCTTCAGGAACGCTGCATTACCCGCGACTTGACTTGGGGCGTTAAAGTCCCGCTCGCGGGCTACGAAGATAAGGTGTTTTACGTCTGGTTCGATGCACCTATTGGCTATATTTCGATTACCAAGCAGCTGTTTAACTCGCGAAAACAGCCGGAGAAGTGGAAGGATTACTGGCGCAGCAACGACTGCAAGCTGATTCATTTTCTCGGAAAAGACAACGTGGCTTTTCATACCGTGTTGTTTCCCGCGATGCTGATTGCAAGCAAGTACGCGATTTTACCGAGCCAAGTCAAGAGCTTCGAGTTCTTGAATTACGAAGGCGGCAAGTTCAGCACGAGTAGAAAGTACGGGATTTTCACCGACGAAGCGCTTGACTGGTTTCCGCCGGATTACTGGCGGTATTACCTGCTGTCGATTCTCCCGGAGCATAGCGACGCGGATTTCGTTTGGAGTGATTTCCAAAGCAAAGTCAACAATGACTTAAATGACGTGCTCGGGAACTTGGTTCACCGTTGCCTGACTTTCACGAAAAATAATTTTGATGGAAAAGTTCCGGCTAAAGGCACGTTGACGAAGACGGACGAGGAGTTCGTTGCGGTCATTAACGAGCGCGCGGGAAAGGTCGCAGGGTTGTTTGATGCCTACCGGATTCAGGAAGCGTTGAGGGAGGCGCTTGGTTTGGCGCGCGAGGGGAACAAGTACTTTAACGACAAGGAGCCGTGGCACGCGATAAAGAACGACAAAGCGTCTGCGGGTACAACGCTGTATGTTACGGTTAATGCGTTGCGTTCGATTGCCGTCCTTCTCGAGCCGTTTATTCCGTTTAGTTCGCAAAAGATTCTGGAATTGCTGAAGGCCGAGGGTTTGAAGAACGATTGGGCGAGTGCCGGCGAGTTACAGCTCAAGGAAGGCCATGAAGTGGCTGGTAAAATAGAGCCCTTATTTACGAAGATTGAGGCCGAGCGCGTTGAAGAGCTGCGGGCGTTGATTGCCGAAAGGGGTAAAACCGGTAATTAGAGAAACGTTTTTAATGCGGGTTTTCCTTATATTACCTTACGATTTATAAGGCGCTTGTCAGGCTATTATACGGCTTGAAAACGCAGAATTTTGCATTTAGAGGTGGATTGAATTGAATATGCAGCAGCAAGGAGCTATGCCGGAAGGCACTAACAGGATTTTTGGAAGAGACGCCCAGCGCGTCAACATAGCAGTTGGTTATGCGGTGGCGCAGGCGGTTAAGTCGACTCTCGGTCCGCGCGGAATGGACAAGATGCTTGTTTCCGACATGGGTGACATTGTGATTACTAACGACGGAGCCACGATTCTCGAGGAAATGAACGTGGAGCACCCGGCAGCCAAGATGATGGTTGAAATCGCGAAGACTCAAGACGAGGAAGTCGGCGACGGAACAACCAGCGCCGTAGTGCTTGCAGGCGAACTGTTAAAGAACGCTTCTGAGTTGCTTGACCAGTCCATTCACGCTTCCACCATTGTCAAAGGCTATAACTTGGCTGCTTGCAAGGCAATAGAGTATTTGGTTGCGAATTCCGAGAAAGTCGATGTCAAGGACAAGAATACGCTGAACAAAATCGCGCAAATAAGCATGGCTTCCAAGGCAGTTGGAGCAGGCGCGGCGAAAGACGTTTTAGCGGAATTGGTTGTTGACGCAATCCGCCAAGTCGCGGTTGAAGACAAGGGCGTTATCACCATTGACAAGGATTACGTCAAGATCGAGAAAAAGCAAGGCGGGGACATAGGTTCAACGCAGCTCATTCGCGGTGTTTTGATTGACAAGGAAGTGGTTCACCCGGGAATGCCGAAGAGCATTTCAGGAGCGCGAATTGCTTTGATTGACACGGCTCTAGAAATAGAAAAAACCGAGACCGATGCCCGAATCAATATCACGAGTCCGGACCAGATGACGGCTTTCCTCGAGCAAGAGGAAAACATGCTGAAGAACATGGTTGAAAAAGTCGCGAACTCGGGCTGCAACGTGTTGTTCTGCCAGAAAGGCATTGACGACGTTGCCCAACACTTTTTAGCGAAGAAAGGAATTCTCGCAGCGCGCAGGGTGAAGAAGAGCGACATGGAAAAGCTTGTTCGCGCAACCAGCGCGCGCATTGTCACGACTCTCGACGACTTGAGCGCTAAGGACTTGGGTCGCGCAGGGAAAGTCGAGGAGCGCAAAATCGCGGGAGATCGAATGGTTTTCGTCGAAGACTGCAAGGAGCCGAAGAGCGTTTCGATTTTAGTGCGCGGCGGAACCGAGCACGTTGTCGATGAAGCAGAGCGCGCAGTCAAGGACGCGATTGGAGCGGTTTCAGCTACTCTCGAGGAAGGCAAGTACGTTGCCGGAGGAGGGAGCATTGAAATGGCGCTCGCCATGCACTTGCGCAAGTACGCCATTGAAGTCGGCGGGCGCGAACAACTCGCGATTCAGGCTTTTGCGGAAGCGCTGGAAGTTATTCCGAGAACGCTTGCAGAATCTTGCGGCTTGGATTCCATAGATGCTTTAGTTGACTTGCGGTCCAAGCACGATAAGAAGAGCTCGAATTACGGCGTTAACGTGCTTGAAACCAAGCTAGCTGACATGAAAGCGCTTGGCGTAATCGAGCCCATGAAAGTCAAGAAGCAGGCGATTCAAAGCGCGAGCGAAGTCACTGAAATGATTCTCCGCATTGACGACATTATCGCAAGCAAAGGAAAGCCCGCAGGCGGAATGCCGCCCGGCGGCATGGGCGACATGGACATGTAGAGTGTAAGCCGAATGAGCTTGGATTCCCTTAACATGCGCGGCGTTTTGCTGGATTCCCACAAGCAATTTGAAAAAGGCTTAGCTTTAGCCAAAGGAGTGGCAGTCGAAGGGTGCGATAAACTCGTTTTGCTGGGAATGGGCGGGAGCGCG
>JAZDMM010000062.1:0-2160 GCA_043800965.1 Microcaldota archaeon
CGGCAAGCGGTTTCAAGAAAAGCTTGTTAAAGACCGTTGACTCGATCATGGATTTGCTGGGTTTCGAGCCAGCTAGCTGGGTGGTTGTTTGCAGAAAATCCAGTTGATTTGGGAGCTTTACTCGCCTGAAAACGAGGGGGCGTCTCAAGAAATCGATGCGTTGGCTAAAGCGTTTCAGTCGTTCATTTGCTCTACAACCAACCATTCTTTTTCGGGCAAGTGGATTGAATGGAACAAAGAAAAATTCGTTTTCGATTCCCGTCTCAAATTCTTTGCTCCCGCTCCGTTGATTATTGATCGACTTGGTTCAACTACAATCAACCACTTGTTTGCGTCTTATTCTTCTTTTAAGAAAAACTTTTTCTTAAACAACTTCACCAAGCCAACCGTGCTTACTATCACGTCTAACCTGGAGAGGGTTAAGGGACTTGAACTAGAGAAAGCGCGTTTCGTAGTGGTCGGCTCTAAAAAACAGCTAGAGAAAGCGCGTTCGATTGTTGGGGGAAACTGTGCGGCAGTGCTTCCGGGGGTTGACTTGACTCGGTTTAAGCCCAGCCCCCCACCGTCAATGGAAAACCTGCGCATTGTTTCAGCGAGTTCGTGCGTTTCCGAACGCGACTTCAAGGAAAAGGGCTTTGAGTTACTGCTGAGGTCGTTAACGCGGGCAAAAAACGTTGAAGCGAGTATTGCTTGGCGCGGAACGCAGTGGGATTTGTTGAACAAGCGAGTTGAAGAACTAGACTTGCGCGATAAAACGCGGTTGTTTAACAAAGTGGTTGATATGCCGGGTTTGATGGCTGAATCGCATTGCGCGGTTTTAGTTCCGTTAAGCGGCGAGGTAGGAAAAGACTATCCGAACTCGCTTATTGAAGCGCTTGCGTCGGGCCGGCCCATCATCGCATCGCGGAGCCTGGGAATTAGCGAGGTAATCGAGAAAGAGAAATGCGGGTTGGTAGTGGAACCCGAGGTTGAAAGCCTGGCAGCCGCATTCAACGAATTAAAGCGAAATTACGGCAAGTACCAACGGAATTGCGTTAAAACCGCTAAGAAGTTCTTCTCACAAGAAAGATTCGTTAACGACTACGCCAAAATCTATAAAAAGGCCGAAACAAAACCCGCAGATAACGGGTGAATTATAGCCACTCAACCGCTTTCAGTAACGCGTTTAACCGCTTCCTGTTCTTCTGTGCTTATTGACTCGCGCCATGTTGCCGGGTTCGGCAAAGTAACCGCAGCTAGTTAAGTTTCGTAGAGAACGAACGAATCGTTTTCAAAAACCGCGCGCCAAATCTTGCGCCACTTTTTCTCGTCTTTCTCTCGCGAAACTAGAACGAGCCCGCAGTATTTTCCAGCCAAAGCGGGAACGTCCCTTTCATCCGGCAGCACCACGAACGGCATTGCTTCCCAAGAAGTGGGCGACGGCGCGGCGAAAACGCGCTTGCCGGAGAAGAAAGCGACCGCGCCCGGATTGTCGGGAATGCTTAACACCACGTCGCGCTTGCTTTTTTTGATTTTTTCAGCGGCTTCCAAAAAATCTTTTGAAACTATGTTTTCAGGGGAAGCGATTTTGCGCTGGTATTGGTAAAGCAAAAATAAGCTTGCTGCAACGCAGGCAACGGCAGCTGCGAAAACGAGAAGCGAAGGATTGCGCACGAGGTAAAGCGACGCTATCGCGAAAGACGAGAGCGTGGAGTATTCCAAGTAACGGTGGTTTTCGCCGAGGAAAGCGAGCGGCCTGAGTGAAGTCAGCACCGCCGCGGCTAACAAAGCGAGCGAAACCGTTTGAAGCAGCGACTCAGCTGGTGAAAGAGGTTGAAAGAAAAACACGAAAACCATCCAGGGGTTGAACGATAGCTTGGACAACGACAAGACGGTGAAGGAGAGGGCCGACGCCTTTCTGCGCAAGCCTATGTGCTTGCGCCAAAAATTAAGTATGGCTGCATGGCCGTGGAGAACGCGGGTGTAATATCCGCCGGACAATGCGAAGGCCGCGATGAAGCCTATCGCCACCGGAACCGCGAACCAAGCCGAGTATGCTAGGGAGAGCACGGCGCTCGTTAAGACGATGGCTTGGGTGGTCATCTTGTGCGTCGTTATTACCAGGAAAGCTGCCAATCCCGCGGCTGCGAGCATGAGCGGTGATTGAGAGGAAGAGTAAGC
>JAZDMM010000071.1:0-14255 GCA_043800965.1 Microcaldota archaeon
TTTTCGATTCTTTGACTCTTGATACGGCTATAACAAATAAACCCCTCTTTTTATGGACCTGGGATACTTCGGAACCAAACCCGAACAAGACGTATTTTGCCGCAACTTTTAAAGACGCCTCAAAACACTTCATTCGCGGAATTTTCAATGACCCCCATACATCCGAGTCGGTTTTGTCAGTGTTGACGACGACGTCTTACGGTCAATGGTATCCTTATAGCGGTCCAAACGCAGTATCAGCAGAAATACCGAGCGGATGGTTCCCTTATGAAACGACGCGCATAGACGCAGCTTGGCATACCAACGGCTTGTTTCCAACCAGTGCACAAGACATTTGCCTTGAATCCAACTATTTAGTAGTGAACTACCCTTCTGACTGGGTTGAGACTAAGAAACTTGGCATTTGGGATCCGGATGCAGGCAAATGTAGTTTTTGCAATCCTACAGTAGTAGTTTCGCACGAAACTTTTCACCCTTATCCCGGAGTAGAGCTTTACGCGAGCAAGTTTCAAGCAACTGGAGCGGAGACTCCATTCAGGCTGCTTGACTCGCAATACTCTTCTCTTAAACTGCAAGAGTTTTACGTAGCCGGCGTAGATGTAGTTTACAACGGCCAAGTAATCTATCCAAAAGGAACGCTTTTCGCGTATTATAACGGAGCCTTTAAGGTATCGAAATACAAGCAAGTGAGGTTCGTTTGCAGCGGTTCAGAGTGCGGGAGCAGTATTGACCTGTGGCAAGTGCCTTTCCTAAAGAATTTCAGCTTCAAGCTCGATGAAAACACGGTTTGCATTGGCGACATCATCACGCTGCAGTCCAGCAAGCCCCAGTCGTTCCGGTTTTATGACGACGAGACAAAAGATTCTTTTGCTGGAGTAATCGCTAACACGCTCACGTGTAGCAATAACGATGGTTCTACCTGGGTTAATGGGAACTTTATAATCGGGCACCGCGTGCTTGGAACGCCTTACATGAAATTATCCGAATTCGACAAGTTCGACTACCTGGGTTGCTCTACAAAAGGCGGGGTAGGCGGTTCAACCAGCGCAGCTCCGCTAGAGGAAACGCCGACGAATTGGGTTGACGACGTCGGCTTGCCGTTAGCGGTTGGAATGGTAATCGCGATAGCGTTGATTTACTACATCATGACGTCTATGGCGCCGCGCTTCAAGAAAAAGAAGTGAGCGCGTCTTTTGGTCGAGCGAAATGGCGATTCCAAAAACGAAGAAAGTAACTGGTTTTGAAATACCCGCTCTAGGTTTAGGCACGTGGCAAATGGGCGGGCGTTTAGAGCCTGATTATTCTAATGATGCGGAATGCGTTTCCGCAATTAAGTACGCGCTTGACTTGGGTTACAAGCATATTGATACTGCCGAGGTTTACGCAGCAGGACATGCCGAGGAGTTGGTTGGAAAAGCAATTACGGATTACGACCGAAGCAAATTGTTTATTACGTCCAAGGCTTTGACTGGAAACTTGCGTTACGATGATGTTCTTTTTGCCGCGAAAAATAGTTTGAAGCGTTTGAGAACAGATTATCTTGATTTGTACTTAGTGCATTTTCCAAATCCTGAGATTCCAATTCAAGAAACTATAAAAGCTTTTGATGAATTGGTTGCTGAAGGTTTAGTTAAGCACATTGGCTTGAGTAATTTCACTGTTGAGCAATTCAAGGAAGCGCAGGACTGCACCGAAAACAAGCTGGTTGCTAATCAGATTGAATACAGTTTGATTGCGAGAAACAAAGGCAAGTACATGACCGGAATGGAATCCGAGATATTGCCTTGGTGTCAGGATAACGATGTTATTTTCATGGCGTGGAGGCCGGTTGCTAAAGGGCTTTTAGCCAAGCCTAATGAATTGCTTGACGAAATGGCTGGAAAGTACGGCAGGACGCGGACTCAAATCGCGTTGAACTGGCTGGTTTCAAAAAAGAATGTAATTACAATGCCAAAGGCGGTTAAGCACGAGCATATCAAGCAGAATTTCGAGGCTCTTGACTTTGAATTGAGTGCCAAGGACGTTAAGCGTTTAGACGAGGATTTTGTTCCAAAGGACGATCCCGCGCTTTACGACTATTAATCCAAAAAGCAAAAGTAACTAAGAAAAAGAGGCTGCCAAAGGGGTGTAAGATATTGCGCAAGAAGGAAAGGAAATTTAAGAAAATTTGGAACTTGGCATCTTCTTATTTAAAGGGAGTGAAAAAAAAGGATTACGTAGTGCATACTAAAGGAGTTATTAGGGCTATGGAATTGTTACTAGAACAAGAAACGGGCGATAGGGATGTTTTAATTCAAGCAGCAATGTTACACGATGTGGGTTGGTCGAGAGTTCCTTTAAACTTACAAATTAGCGATGTTAAAGCAGAAAAGCTAGAGGCATCAAAGTTGCACCTAGAATACGCTCCTCCCATTATTGAAGGAATTTTGACTAACTTAGGGTATAATAAAAGTCATATCGAGAGGGTAATTGACGTGGTGTTGGCGCACAAGTTTAAAAAACCAACGCAATTGGATGAAATGTTACTGATTGATGCTGATAATTTATCCGATGCTTTTAGGGAACAATTTTATAGCGATGTGGAAGCGTATAAAACCACTCCCGGAGACCATTATAACTTTAGAAAAAGAAATCAGTTTTATACAAAAACAGCAAGAATAATTTTTGATGAAGAATTAGAAAAAAGGAGAAAAGAATTTTCGTAAGCACCCACTAAGTTTTCCTCAAGTCCTTGCAGGCGTTTAAGCGGGTTCACATCGATAGTTTTGTGCTGGTTTTTTTGGGTAGACAAGAAAAATAAGTTTATGCGGTTCATTTCTTTCAAGCATCATGCTAAGGCTTACAAATCTTAACTCGAAAACTCTTTAAAAAGCGGGTTGCACTATCTTAATCATGATAAACGGTCGATTTACGGGTTTACTAGGTTTAGCGTTCTTTTTGTCTTTCGTCGGGCTTGCTTCGGCGTCTTGCGAATTCATGGACATTAGTTTCCTTGATTCCGCAACTGTGCAGCAAGGCGTTCAAGCGGTTTACCCGATTGCGATTACGAACAATGGTCTGGCGGCTGAAAGCGTTTACTTGAACACCATTTGCCCGGCTGGCTTAAGCTGTTCTTTTGACCCGGTTCCGAACGCGTTACTGCAGCCGAGCGGGCACGCGGAATTTACGTTCAAGGTAGGCACTGCCGGCGCGCAAGCGGGCGCGTATTTGATTCCCGTGAAAGTCACGCGCGGTTTTCAGTCTAGTGCGTGCGAAGTAATGGATTTGACTTTGATTGTGAATGCTGCGCCGGTTCACGAAGAGCCAACTGAATTGTTTATTGTGTCGATTGTCAAGCCGGAAGCGCAGGCAGTGAGACCCGGCGAGAAGTTGAGTTACGCGTTGACCGTAAAGAACAATGACGTGCAAAAAGCGTTTGCGCGCGTAAAAGCAATAGGAGATTTCTCAAGCGGCTTTGTTTTTTCAAGCGTTGATTTTGATGTTTTAAAGAACAGTGAAAAAACGGTTACCGCGAAACTCACTGTTCCGCCGGGAACTCCGTCGGGAACGTACCGCGGCGTGTTTGAAGTATTGTTCGTTACCGCTTCGGGTGTTCAGTACACGCGCGAGTTTTCTTACGACTTGTTCGTTTTCTCGGATGTCTTGGATTTGGTTTTGGAGAACGAGCCGTTGAACTGTGTTGAGGCGACTCACGACGACGAGGTGAAGTGGACTTTCCGCTTGAGGAACGAAGGCGGGATAGTCGGGCCTTTCAAAGCAAGAATCGAAGGCGATTCCACGGTTGAAGGGTTTGTCGAGGTAAAACAAGATTTGATCGAGGTTGAGGAAGGAGATTCCCAGCCGCTTGAATTGGTTTTCGCGCCATCGCACTTGGTTCCGGTTGATTCTTATTCGTTCAACTTGGTTGTTTCTTACTTGGGTGCTACTGTTTTCAACAGGCAGTATTGCGTTCACGTTGAAGCAGAGACGGGGTTCGAAGTAGTGAAAGAGAGCGTTTACGAAATACCGCGTTGTTCTACCGTATCGCTGCCGATTGAAGTCAAGAACACCGGCACTCTTGTTGATTCTTATCAGATTGAGGTTGAACAACGCAACGGGTTTTACGTTGTTGCAGACCCCGGCAGCTTCAAGCTGTCGCCCGGTGAGTCCAAGCAAGTGAATTTGGTTGTATCCACTTCCTTGTTTGAAACCGAATTAGGCCGCGACTACTTCAATATAGTTGTGCGCTCTGCTAAAGCGGCAAGCAAGCGCGTGAGAGTGGACTTGGCTTTCATTGCTTCAGGCAAGCAAGGCGAGTCGTTCTTGTCTGTGCAGGAAGATGTTTTATCTGTTGTTCGCGGTACTCAGACAACCGTGCAAATTACCGCGTTTAATTCCAAGAGCGTGGGACTGCCGGCCGTTGAATTATCGATAGACGGCTTGGATGCGTCTTGGGTGCAGGTTAATACGCCGGTGCGCGATATTCCGGCTAAAACAGCTCAGGTTTTTGAGGCGTCTATTTTCATTCCCGCGACTATTTCGGCTTCATCGTTTGTTTTGAAAGTGAAGCTCGCTTCGCCTGTTGGTGAAGCTGTCGAGAAAGAAGTTACTCTCTTGGTTACTTCACCCAAGTCTTCGTTGAATTCGCAGATTGAAAGCCAGTCTTTTGTCGAGGAGAACGGAGTCAAGAAAATAGTTGTTGCAATTCGCGTTACGAACACGGGTAACACGGTTTTATCCGGAATCAGTCCGTCGGCAGTGACCGGTTTCATGGTGAGCAACCCGGCTTCGATAAGCTTGGAGCCCGGTGAATCCCAGCAAATGCTTTTGGAGTTGAATGCTAACGAGGTTTCCGGTGATTCCGCGTCAATAGTATTGAAATCGAGCGATGGAACGTACTCGAATCAAGTTAATTTTCCTGCTGTTGAACCCGATCAGGGATTGAAGATTCCGGTTGAGAGCTGGACGTTAGTGGCTTTGCTGTTGCTGTTGGTTGCGTTGTTTCTGTTCATGACGCAAAAAGAACGCGAGTACGTGCCTTGAAACAAGCGGTTTTATACTTGTTTTTCGTAAGCGTAATGGACTAACGATGAAGTTCGACTACGGATTCTTGCTGCCTTTAACCGAAGCAGAGGCTTTTTTCGCGGTTTTAAGCCAGGAAATGCCTGTTTTTGCCCCAACAAGGCTTCAGGAAGGCTTTCTTGAAACGGGCTTCAAGCGCATTCGGTCTTTCAAGGAAGTCAGCGTTCCTGATTTAGGGCCCTCGACTTTTTCACCAAAGCACTTGTTTTTCCCGAGCGAGGAAACGCTTTTTTCTTACGACGGTAAAGGCGGGGTAGTTGACGGGAAGGGGGAGGCTACACCTTTTCTGGTGCTTGGATTAAAGCCGTGCGATTTAGCGGCGTTACAAGTTACGGACAAGCAGTTTGCTTGCGGCGGATACGCGGACGAGTATTATTTTTCGCGGCGGCGCGCGGGATTGCTGTTCGTGTTTGCTTGCTATGCCTCTAACAAGCATTGTTTCTGCGAGTCAATGGGAACCGGCCAGGCTAAAGACGGCTATGACGCCTTGTTTTTAAGGCACTCCCGGGGGTTTGTGATAAAGCCGGGCTCGAAAGAAGGACTGGCTTTATTGAAAAAAGCCAAGCTCAAGAAAATCAAGGCGCTCCCGAAAAATCCGGTTCCTTCCTGCACTAAAACGCTTGATCACGAGAAAGCTGAGGAGTTGCCTAAGCACTTCGATTCCAAGAAATGGATTAAGCTCGCTGAAAAGTGCTTGGATTGCGGTGCTTGCACGAGCGTTTGCCCTACTTGCACTTGCTTCGATTGCTTTGACGAGAACGATTTCAAGGGCGGGGGCTCGAGAAAGCGCTGTTGGGCGTCGTGCATGTTTCCTTCGTTCACGCGAATGGCCGGGGGTCACTGCATCAGGCAGTCGCGAGAATCGCGTTTGAAGCAATTCGCGTACCATAAATTGAATTACTTCAAGGACGCGCACGGGGTCCAAATGTGTATTGGTTGCGGCAGGTGCGTGGACGCGTGCCTGCGCGACATAGACGTCTTTGATTTGACGAACAAACTGTGATTTGATTGAAAGACCTGCATTTAAAGAAACACAAGAACGCGTTTTTGCCGGAATCGGTTAAAGTGCTTGAGAGCCGGGTTGAAGCTCCGGGGCTCAAGACGATTCGGTTAAGCAAGCCGCGCGGCTTTTCTTTCACTCCCGGCGAGTTTGTTTTGCTCACGGTTTACGGAATCGGTGAAGCGGCTTTTTCCGTTTCATCTGACCCGAAAAGCAAGTTCATTGAGCTGACGGTGCGCGGCGTAGGCAACGTTTCGCACGCTATTCACGAGTTAAAGAAAAGGGATTTGGCGGGTTTGCGCGGGCCGTTTGGCCGGGGCTATCCGCTGGATAAGGTCAAGAAGCGTAATTTGGTTTTGATTGCGGGCGGGTGCGGCATTGCCCCGGTTCGCAGCGCTTACTTAAGCGCTTTGAAAAAAGCCGCGAGCGTGCAAGTGTTTTACGGCGCCAAGACGGTTGACGACTTGGCTTTCAAAAAAGAGCTGGATTCGCTAGCCAAGAAAAAGAAATTCGACGTTTATTACGCGGTTGAAAAACCGGTCAAGAAATGGAGGGGTTTCGTCGGCTTCTTGAACGAGCCGTTGAAGCAGTTGGTTAAGCCGGGCTCAATGGTTTTCTCGTGCGGGCCCGAGATAATGATGACTTCGACTGCAAAGGTTTTGCAAGAGCTCGGAATCAGGGACGAGGACGTGTTTTTCTCGCTTGAACGCACGATGCAGTGCGGAATCGGCAAGTGCGGTCACTGCACTGTCCGCGGGCACTGCGTTTGCCTTGATGGCCCGGTTTTCTCGCTAAAGCAAGTTAAAGAAGGGGATTTGCTGCATGAATAAGAAACAGCTTACCGTGGGCGTGTACGACTTTACTTCGTGCGCTGGCTGCCAGATGGAGCTGATTAATTTGGAAAAGGAGTGGCTTGACTTAACACGGTTAATCGATTTCACTCACTTTCGGCTCATAGGCAGAACTGCAGAGGACGCGGTTTTCGACGTTGCCTTGGTGGAGGGAGCCATCAGTACTCCGGACGAAGCCAAGCGCGTTAAGGAAATACGGGAAAAGGCGGAGTTCGTGGTTTCGTTCGGTACTTGCGGTAGTTTCGGCGGCGTTCCGAGCATTAAAGATTTCTTCAAGAAAGACGATATAGAGCGCGAGGTATACGGAAACTCGAGCCACTTGGATTCGATTAAGGCAGAGCCCGTCAGCGCGTACATTAAAGTCGATTACGTGATGCGCGGCTGTCCCATTGACAAGACCGAGTTGGTTCGCGTTTTCAAGGACTTGCTCGCAGGCAAGACGCCGCGCGAGCCGCAAGGCACGGTTTGCCGCGAGTGCAAGGAAAAAGGAAACCGTTGCCTGTTCAAGGAGAGGCCGTGCATGGGCGCGATAACTAACGCGGGCTGCGGTGCGTTATGCCCGTCGAACGGCTGGCCTTGCCTGGCTTGCCGCGGGCCAACTGACGATTCCAATATTGAATCTGCTTTGGAATTATTGAAAGAGCATAAGGTGCCTAAAGACCAGATTCAACAGATGTTCCGCTTTTTCGCAGGTAGGGCTAAGCAGTTTGAAGACAGGCGCAGCAAAATGTGTCAGGATTTGATTTGAAATGACGGTAATAAAACTAGACCACATAACGAAGATTTACGGCCACGCGAATTTGCGCTTGAAAATCGATAAAGGCAAGGTTTCCAAGGCGGAAATGAATATTTTCGAGAGCGCGCGTTTCTTTGAAGCGATTTTGAAAGGCAGGAAGTATTCCGATGCAGCCATGCTTACATCACGCATTTGCGGGATTTGCAGCAGCGCGCACACGCTAGCCGCGTTGAAAGCAGTTGAAAATGCCTTTGGGATTCAACCGAATGATTACACCGTTGACTTGCGCAAGCTGCTTCAGCTCGGCGGCATAATTCAAAGCCATGCTTTGCACATGTATTTCATGGCTTTGCCGGATTACCTAGGCTTGCAGGACGCAGTAGAGCTAGCAAAGAAAGACCCCGCCAAGATAGATGCCGCGTTAAAGCTGAAAAAAACGGGTAATGATTTGGTGCGCGTAATCGGAGCGCGCGCGATTCATCCGGTTACTCCGCGCATCGGCGGTTTTTCCTCGGTTCCATCGCGCTCGCAGCTTCAGGAAATCAGGTACGGTTTGCAGGAAGCGCGCGATATTGCCGTTGACACGTGCGTTTTGTTCGGCGATTTGTATGAGACATTCAAGTTCAAGCGGTTCACGCAATACGTTTGCTTGGCTGACCCGCTGGAGTACGCGTTTTACGACGGAGAATTGTGTTCGTCAGAGGCTAAAACGTGCACCGGCGATTACCGGCAATACATTAAGGAGTCTATTCGGCCTTACGCTACTTCCAAATTCGCGTTATTCAACGGCAAGCATTACGCGCTCGGTCCTTTGGCGCGCATTAACCTGCAGAAAAGCAAGCTGAATAAAACCGCTTTGTCTTTTGCCAAGCGGTTCCCGGCTCACTCGCCTTTTTCCGCAAATCTAGCGCGCGCAGTTGAAGTGCTTCACTGCATTGAAGAAGCAATTGATTTACTGGACACGCTTGACTACTCGCAAGCCAAAGCTGCTTTGAAAACTCCGGAGATAAAGCCGGCTAAAACCCAGCGCGGAGTCGGCGTAATCGAAGCGCCGCGCGGCACTCTGTTTCACGATTACCAAATCAACGAAAAAGGTTTGATTACGAAGGCGAATGTCATAACGCCCACCGCTCAATTCCTCGGCAATGTTGAGGAAGACGTTAAATTAATGGTTCCCCCGCTGTTGGAAGGGTCTAAGGACGAATTGATTCAAAAGCTGGAAGTGCTAGTGCGCAGCTATGACCCGTGCATTTCGTGCGCAACGCATTTTCTAGACGTAACTATTGACTGAATTCGGCTTCAAGCAGAGTTTTGGCGTCGTTAACCGCTTTCTCCGGCGGGTAACCGAACGGCAATCCGAGAATCTTGAATTTTTTGGTTGCGCCTTTGGCGAGCATTAATTCCGTGAAAAAAGCGAAGTCGAAATCGTGCAGCGTGCACAAGCCCCAGCGCTTTAGCTGGTGTACGTCTTCCATCCACTTTACTTCGTGGATTCCGCGCACCACGTCCATGACCAGTATTTGCTCGTCTTTCAGCTCGAACAATTGAATAGGGTCTTCGATGTGCTTGAATTCGAAGCCGTTTAAGCCTTTCAAGCGCCTGCCGACGAATACGGCTAAGGCGTCTTTTTGCATCATTTCGTTCCCTAACACAAAAACAGTCTTATTCACTTAATTCGCTCCACGCCTCAACCATTTTTCTCGCTTCGTTTTCCGGCACTATCTCGCTTACTATTCCCGCGCTAACCAGAACCCAATCCCCTTTTTTTGGAACAGGGCCTAGAATCTTCGCTTCCCTTTTTTCCGAGCCGTAATCAACTATTGCAAACCCTTCGCTGATCCGCTCAACTTTGCCGGGAAACGCCAAGCACACTCAAACCTCGACCTCGATTATTTTGATATCGCCGCCTTCGACGAGTTCCGGCATTTTAACCCCGCATTCCGGGCACTCCCAAGCCGAAAAATGGTGGCCGCGCTCAGTTACCTTAGGGTGGCCTTTGAATCCGCAGGCGCATGAAACAACTGCGGGCACTTCGCGGACTTCAAGCTTCCAGTCCACGAATCCATGCAACGCGTACTCCAAATCGTCGCGCGTCACTTGCGCAAGCTCGCCAACCTCAATTACCGCTGACTTTATTTCAGCCGCGCTCTTGTTGCTTTGCTTGACTGCGTCATCAATGACTTTTTGCGCGAAAACACTCTCGTGCATGGCCCAACCCAAGGGGGCCTTGCATTCCCCCTTAGTTCGGGCGACTGCCCAAACCCCCTTGCCGCGAAGCAAACGGAGAAAGCAAGGCTTCTTGTTTATCGTGATTTTCTCTTCTTTGATTTCTTTTTAACGGCTTTGCGCTTCACGGTCTTCTTTGGCTTGGAAACGCGCACTTCGCCTTCGCACTTGTTGCAGTAATCCGCGTGTTTCCCGGATTTCCTGACGCCCATCAAGCGCGCTATGTGGCCGCCGATTCCGTGAAAAGGCACGCCGCACTTCTTGCACTTAACCATGAGATTAACACCTCGCAATTCATTACCAGAACCGTCTTTTTAACTTATCCGAATGCAGCCCCTTTCTTTGCAAAGAAAGGTGCTGCGTCGCCAAAGAAACTTAGCATCAACCGAAAATGGAGCCGAAGCCGGAAGCAGCCGCATCGTCCTGCTCGTTGATTGCTTTGAGAATGGTTTCCCGTTCTCCTCCTTCAGCTTCGGCCAGTGATGCTATTTCCTTGAGCTTTTCCAGCAGCTTGCCGCCGGTTTCCTCGTCAGTCTTAAAGTAGAGGACGTATTTTCCTCCCTTTAAGCCGACTCCCTTGGAGTCGCGCAAAGTATAGCCGGCGCGCGCGAAGGAAACGCCTTCAAGCGAATCGCCTTCCACTATTTTCTTTAACGCTGCGTAGTCCTTTTGCTCGACTGTGTAAACGAATTCCTTCATTGTTTCTTTCACCATTCAATTAAAAATAAAAGAAAAGGGGGAGGCCCTTTTCGGCCTTAAGGCGCGCTGGGAATATTCGGGATATCAGGCGAATACGCTTCCCCGCTATTGAATGCGTCAACACAAGCCTGCACGTCGTTCGGTGCTATGGCTTCGCACTGTCTTTCATACATTTTATTCATGTATTCGTCCATGGTGCAGATGTCACCGGTCGGAGTGAAAATGCTGTCGTCGAAGTTTGGCGTAGTGCAAGTAATCGTTGCTTCTGCCGGAGGCGTTTGAAGGTCTTCATACTGCTTGTCGTATGTGCCCACGAATCCGGCCTCGTCAACTTCTTCCTTACCTTCGACTTTAATCCAGTCACAACCCGGTATGTTCATTCCGTTCATTGTTGCCTTAGGCAGCTTGGTATAAGCGGTTTCCGAATCTCCGTCTGCAATCGTCGCTATGCTCTCCGTACCGTCTGCCGTTGACTCTGTTCTGAATTTGCCGCTGGTTCCTTTAATTCCGATAGTTAAAACCTGTCCTGCGGAAGTTGTTGAGGTGACAACGCAGTCGAACGGCTGTCTGGAAGCAACCAAGTTTGCAAACTGTTCAGCCGTTATTGCTCCGGTTAAAGTTTGCTGTTGCGTCTGTGTGTTGAGCTGCTCGCCAGCTTGCGTCGGGGAACCGGTTTGGGCTTGCGCTCCCGTATTATCGCCCGGTGCACTAGAGCAGCCGAACAGCAATAATCCTATTACCAAAAACGTGATTAATTTCTTCAACTAATTCACCTCATTATTTGTTTAAAATAATTGTTTTTCGTTTATTAAAAAGCCCAGCGTTCACTTCAAACAAGTGCCGACGCAGCAAGTATCGGTGTCAGTGGCTCGCAACATCTGCCCCATGCAACCTGAACAGTCCTTTCCGCCCAGGTCATTGCATGATTTAACCGCTTTAATGCATTTGTTTTCTTCGCAGTTATACCCTGAAGCGCAATCGCGGTTATTGTCGTTGCATTGAAGGCACACGCCGTTGCGCACGTCGCAACTGTACGAGCCGCTTTTACAGCCTGAACATTGTTGAGTACAGCCTTCGGGGCCTTCGCACTCCAATTCAATCGCTTCCCCGGTCACTGCAACCGATTTTTCAGCTACGAAGACCGGCGCAAGCTTCTCCCTGACTTCATCCGTTTCCGCGTCGCCGCAGTCGGTTCCAAAGTGCGCCGTAATTTCATCTTTAGCGATTGAGTCCTTGATTTCTCTGCAAGAATAAGCCTCTACCGTCAGCGTATAAACTCCGGGCTTGTCGAAACGCTTGATCGTGGTCATGCCGTTTGAATATTTCTTGCAGTAATTAACACCGGACGTCAACGTCATGGAAACTATGCTGCGTTGAACGCATTCGTTATCCAGATTTTCGTCATGGAAGTCGTAATACAAGAATAAGGAGTCTCCCGAAGGTGGCCGTGCAGTAACGCTTCCCTGAAATTCCTCCCCGGTTTTCAATGAGTCCGGCAGGCTTATTTCAACCATGGCTTCTGGTGCCTGCACGGATGGTGCCGCGGATGCAGCCGCGTCTTGGCTTGGGCCATTCGATTCAGTGCAGCCCAGCATAAAGAGCCCGAGAAGCAACAGGAAAAAATATTTTTTCAAGAACAATCACGCATTCCCGCTTTACTTAAACTTTACCGCCTTATTAAAAAGCTTGTTTTCCGGCTTAGCCGGTTGTTTCAGGCTGCTTGGCATGTCTTCAAACGGTTTGCGGCGTTCAGATTAAGCCCAGCAAAAGCAAGGCGTAAACAACCGCGAGCGCGGCGTAATTAATCAGCAAGAATTTCTTTTCGTGCCAGTGAATAAAGCCCTTGACCCTGTGCTTTGACAGCGGGTAAAGCGGCAGCTGGCCGGCAGGACTGTCTTTGTGAACAAACAAATCCAGCGCTAGATGCAGAAACACTCCGCCCACGAACGGCAAGACGAATTCCGGCAGGAAAATGGATAGTGCCAAAGCAATCAATGCCATTACGAGCCAGGAATGGCTCAAGTGGTAAGCGGTTTTAACGGTTTCAAACGCGGGCAAGCGGCTTCGCGATTCGTGCGCTTTCCACGCGTCTTGCATTTTCTTGAAGCCGGCTCCGCCTGCAATAAATAAAACAAATGCGGGAATGCCGAAGCCCAAGTCCGGCAAGAGCGAAGCCAGCACAAAAAAGGCTACTTGTTCCTGCGCGTGAAAAATAGCGTAAGACCACAACGCGTGCGAAATGAAGTCAACCATTTTCAAAACGTTTTCGCGAGCCTATTATTTCGCTTCGATGATTTTCGTGTTGTTCCTGCGCGCAACGGCTTGAAGCTCCTTTAACTCGAACAAGCTAGTGCAAAAGCTGACCGCAGTTCCTTTCCTGCCTTGCCTTGCGGTTCTCCCAATGCGGTGAATGTACGTGTCGCTTTCCTGCGGGAAATCGTAATTAACCACGAGCCCGATGTCTTCCACGTGAATGCCGCGCGCTACAACGTCGGTTGCAATCAGTATTCCCGACACCGACTCCTTGAAGCGCTCGATCATCTTGTTTCTAACTGCTTGCGTTTTGTCGCCGTGAATCGCGAGCGTTTTCACGCGCCTCTTGTTCAACTGGCGCTCGAGCCAGTCCACCGTTCTCTTGGTGCGGCAGAACACCAGCGTCTTGGTTTTATGCGCCTTAAGCACGCTGACTAGCTGGTCCGCCTTGCGTTTTTGGTCAACCATCACGTAAAACTGTTCTACGTCCTCAACCGGAGCATTATCCTCGCTCAAGTCGAAAACGACTTTGTCGCGCTTCATGTGCCGGTCGATCAAATGCTTGATTTCAGAAGGGATGGTTGCAGAGAAAACCATTGTTTGCCTGTCTTTAGGCGTCATTGAAATGATTTTCCCGATGTCTATACGAAAGCCCATGTCGAACATCTTGTCGGCTTCGTCGAGCACGAGTATTTTAATGCCGTTGAGCGTTACCACCCGGCGCGAAATCAAGTATAGTAAGCGGCCGGGAGTGCCTACTATGATTTCCTGGTTGCGCCTCAGCAAACCGATTTGAACGTTAATGCTTTCCCCGCCGTAAACCGCGACAGCCTTGATCTTGCTGTGCGCCGCAATCGAATTCGTTTCCTCCTCCACTTGCTTCGCGAGCTCGCGCGTCGGCACCACGATTAACGCCGAAAAACGCTGGCCCGGGGGAGTCAATTCAATAATGGGTATGGCGAACGCTGCCGTTTTTCCAGTGCCTGTGCGGGCTTTTCCGACTATGTCCCTGCCGGTCAATGCCTCGGGAATCACTTGCTCTTGTATTTCGGATGCTTTAACGAATCCTTTGTTTTTTACGGCGTGCTGCACGCTCGAGCTAACGCCTAATTCTTTGAAATTCACTTTCTCTTTCAACTCCGAGTTCAAGAAAAATAGCGCTATTGCACGACACCTTGGCCGCGCCGGAGTTTTTCAATTAAGAAAAAAATAGTATTACTTTTCCTTACTCTAATTATTTTAATTAAATTACTGTGGAGCGCCCCGTATTTAAACCCGTTCCCGCCTCTGAAAAGCCTCAGACGAGGATTGAACTCGCGACCTCCTGTTTTCTCGGTAAGCCGCGGGGGACACCTTCGTTTCACGTCAAACCTTCGCAGGTTTGTCGTGTGCTACAAAGCTTTGCTTTGTACGCATCCCCGGCGCTTAC
>JAZDMM010000082.1:0-2544 GCA_043800965.1 Microcaldota archaeon
TCCGTTTTCTTGTATAGGACGTTCTGCTGAAAGTAACCCATCAAATTCTGGATTATTCCGTAAGAAAAAAAATCCACGAACAATTTCTCCGCGGATGCGAAATGCCGAATCAGCTCGCTTGAAGAAACCGAAGCCAAGTCTTTTTTCGTCAAGCCTTCGCTGAACTCCCGGAACGCCTTTCCTTTTGCAATAGTTTCTGCACAAAAAGCATAAAAAAACGCCGGATCTTGAAGCGTTTTCTCGCAGAAGCCGTCAACGGTCTTTAAGACTTCCTCTTCAACGAAAAGAAAGTCCATCAAACCGTTTTCGTAATAGCCGGCGCTCTTGGTAATGCTTGAATCAAAGAGCTTGCCGAAGCCCTTCACGGACGCTTCAAGCACCAACGCCATTCCGGCCGGCGCGTAAGCCCTCTGCCTGCCGAGCGCGAACCAAGTCATAGCTTTTTCACTAATCCTTTAGTGGCGTCGACTTCAATTAAATCGCCGTCCTTCAGCCACTTCGTCGCTATTCTGGTTCCGATGACGCACGGAATCCCCATTTCCCTCGACACGATCGCAGCATGACACGTAACTCCGCCTTGCTCGGTTACGATTGCCGCAGCCTTTTTCATCGCGGGCACGACGTCGGGATTCGTTGCAATCGCAACCAGAATGTCGCCTTTCTGCATCTTCCACAAATCAGCAGGCGACAAAACGATTTTCACGCGGCCTCTTGCAAAACCCAAGCACGCGCACTGGCCCTTGACTTCGCTAACACCCAAATCGTGTTTTTGTTCAACTGCCGCGGCGCGTTTCTTCGCTTCCGAGCCAACAAAAACCTCGTCCTTGCCTTCCTCGCTGTAAAGAACGCAAAACGCCGCGCGTTCCGCTAACTGCGCCGTGTCAAAAGAGCCGTCAACAAGTAATTGCTTGTACTCCGGCGCAAGCATGAAGTGAGCTTGCATTTCCGTAATGCCGAACCTGCGGGCGATTTCTCGAAAAACCGGGCGCATTAAGTAATTCGCGCGCAGTTGCGCGTGCCTGCGGTACGGCTTTGAAATCATGAACCCTCCGAATACTTTGAACAAGTGCTCGTGCTGTTCATCCACTTGCAGTTTCTCGAGCAATTCCGTCTGCTCGGCCTTCAACTTGCCCGCCTTTTTCTTGATCGCATCCAATTCCTGTTTCGCAGTAAGCTGCAAATGCGTTATCTCCTCGCGCATGCTCGACAACGGCGCGGGTTCCTCGACCCATAGCGCGCTGATTGGCGCGTATTTGGCGTAGTATTCCGCGATTTTTTCCTCGCTCGGGCTTAACGCTAACCCAAGCAGTTCCTCGTGTTGTTTCGCGTCCTCGCTTTTCTCAAGCGGCGTAGTAAGCGTTACAAACGCGGCGTTGACTTCAGCTTCCGAACCCAGCTTAGAGCGCAGGTAATTCTTCAGCAAGTCTGTTAATTCAGGGTGAAACATGTCCATTGCATTCGAGAGCCATCCCCACTCGTACAGCTTCGTGTGAACGCGCGAGTGCTCTTCGAGTATGGCGTACAGCGCGGCGTTGCTTAACGATGTCAAATCCTTTGGAATCATTTGAGCGCTCGCCAGCAGCTCATCCGAGCAGTGAACGATATTGCAGTTGATTTCATCCCCGAAAGAAGGGTCGGCTCCCAGCTTCTTCACCAAATGCCGCGTGTGCTTCAAGCAATCCGCTTCGTCGTAGTAAAAGCTCATGTCAAAGCCGTTGAACACTCCGAGAATCCGGTCGTAGTTCAAGCCGCAGCTGTTTTTCAAGTCGTTGACGAAGGCGCGCAGCCAAATCTGGCAGAAGAAAAAATTAATGCGCGGAATATCTTCGGCAAGCATCCATTTCGATTCAGCCAATTTTCTTCACCGTTCCGTTAGTCGCGTCAACTTCTACTATATCTCCATCCTTAAGAACTTTCGTAGCAACTTTAGTCCCCACCACGCACGGAATCCCCAGCTCGCGGCTGACTATGGCCGCGTGGCAGGTAATGCCCCCGGCATCCGTTACTATTGCTCCTGCTTTCTTCATCGCTGGCACAAGATTCGGGTTCGTAGCTGGCGAAACGAGAATGTCTCCTTGATTCATTTTCGGAATGTCTTGACTGTTGAAAACAATCCTTACCGCGCCTTTCACTAAACCCGGACAAGCCGGAGTGCCTTTCAATTCAGTGACGTTGCCGTTTGCTCCAGGGCGCGGGCTGACTTGCTTCCACAAAGCTCTTGCTTCATCGCCCGATTGAATGCGCGCAACGCCGTCGTCTACAAATAAAACGCAGAACTCGCCGCGCTGCTTCATTTCTTCAGCGTCAAAATAACCAGCGGCCAACGCGTTCTTCAACTCGCTCGGCGTCAGTGTCTTGACTTGAATCTGCGTCAAGCCGCCCAAACGCTTTCCGATTTCCTCGAACACGCCAAGCGAGCAACGACCGTACATAAAAATAGTGTCTTTGCGCGCCGCTTTCCAAAACATGAAGCTTTTTGCTACGGTAATCCAGTAAAGCTCTCTCTCGTTTAACGCGAGTTTCTGCGTTAGTTCGTCTTGTCTT
>JAZDMM010000097.1:0-13684 GCA_043800965.1 Microcaldota archaeon
CTAGTTTCGGGGGTGTCGGCGGGCCTGCTTTTCGCGTTGATTAACCCCGGCACGCTTCTCGCAGGCGCGAGCGCGGGAATCGCGGGCTTGATGACCGCGTCAGTGCTGCTGAAACCCAAGCACGCCCTTGTCGCGCTAATATTTGTCCCGTTATCCATTTCACTCGTCTTTTTTCCGTTAGCTACGTATTCTACAACCCAACACGAACAATCACTTCAACAAAAACAAACGCAACTTGCGCACGAAGTAGAAACGCTAATCCAGCAAAACAAGACAGTCGAGGCCCAGCAAGCTAATGCAACGCTCACGCAAGTCAAGCAGCAAGTGAGCTTGACGCGCGAGGGGCAAGCGCGCGAGCAAGCTACGCCAACCGACTTCTGGGTGCATTTGTACGGCGCGGTTTTCGGAGCTGCTTACGTGTTTGCGTTCTCGCGCAAGCACGTCAAGAAAGGAGTAAAGGACTTCGAGAAAATAGGGGAGTTCTTTTTCAAGCTCCCGGGCAAAATCAAGCGCAAGCTATAAAACGAAACGCGCTCCAAGTTTATTTTCAGCGAGTTATTGCGGGGCTGACAGATCGGCTATGTATCCGCCTGCAGAGCGGAGTAGCAGGGTTCAATTCCCTGGCCCCGCTTCATAGAATATGGATCACGGTGTGTTTTGCCCCGTGTTCCTCTACGTCTTCAAGTCTAAGGCGGAGCCCGGTTCCTTTTTCCAACTCGTCAAGCTTTTCCCTTATTTCCTGTTTTTTCGCTAGAGACAAATGCAGCATGCCGCCGTGTTGCGTGATGTCTTCATTATGCGGCACTTCCTCGGTGGTTTGAAGCCGTAATGTGGTAACGTAATGGGGTTCGGTTTTTTCTTCACTGACTTTCCCGGTTGAAGGACCCACTCGTTCACGCGGCTTTTCAACCACCAGGCCCTTAGCGAATAGTGCAGACCTTAGCTCTCCCAGACTCAAGTCATATTTACGCATGTATCTTTGGCCCCCGTGGCCAGACGGATCGTTTGCAGGAACGTCATTAACCGCTATGCCTTCAACCGTTACCGGCCGGATAAACACGGTGCCGAGCTCGTGCGAAGGAGTCAACTCCCACGTAACCGGGCGGAGACCGAGGGGTATTTTCAATTCTTTTTTTTCGGTTCCGGCTTGTCGAGCCGGCGTTCTAAGCTTGCCTATTCCAAAGCCGGGCTTCATCCTTGGGACTTCCCGTGAAACCGTAAGCGAAGGAAGCGCTCTCTTCAAATCCCGGACCATCAATTCATGAGTTTTCGGTATAGCCAACAAAATCACCTGGAAAATAATAGTGGAAAAACAAAGATTTAAATAGTTCTTGTGTCTATTGACCTACATATGCCTAAGAAATCGGTAGACCTCGGTTTGCTGCAAATGCAGATTCTTTGGTTTCTCAGCAAAAACCCCACTCACGGTTACGAGCTAACGAAACAATTGAACCAGGTAAAGCAAACCAAAGTCACGCAAAGCACGATGTACCCGGCGCTGGCCAAGCTGGTCGAACTGGGTTTAGTCGAAAGCAAAACCGAAGGGTCTCGCGGAAAAAGAATTTACCGGGTGTCGCGCAAAGGCAAGCGCGCCTTGGAAAAGGCGATGACGGACTTCTGTTCGTGCTTCATCGGTATTTTCAAGGATGCGCACTGCTCAAAGTGCGGAAGCAGGGTAGAATGCAAATGATTTACTTGGATAACGCTGCGACAACGAGAACCGACGAGCGCGTGCTCGAGGAAATGACGCCGTATTTTCTGGAAAAGTACGGCAATCCCTCGTCAGCGCACGCGTTCGGAAAGGACGCGCGCAAGGCAATGGAGGACGCGCGCGCAATGGTTGCCAAGACGATTAACGCGAACTCCGGGGAAATAGTTTTCACGTCCGGAGGCACTGAATCGGATAATCTCGCGATTCTCGGTGCGGTTAACGGCAACGGATTCAAGTCAATTGCCACGACGGTAATAGAACACCCCGCGGTCAAGAACGTTTTCAAGTATTTGGAAAGCAAGGGAGTAACGGCTCGGTATTTTCCAGTGTCGCGGGAGGGAGTGCTTGAAGTCGAAGTCGTTAAAGCGGCTCTCGACGAAGGCGTTCAGTTCGTTTCGGTAATGCACGCCAACAACGAGGTTGGGTCAATTCAACCTATCAAAGAAATCGGGGCGTTGTGCCGCAAGAAAAAAGCGGTTTTTCACGTTGACGCGGTTCAATCGCTCGGCAAATTAAAAATAGACGTGCGCGATTTGAACGTTGACTTGATGAGTTTTTCGTCGCACAAGATTCACGGGCCCAAGGGAGTCGGCGCGCTTTATGTTCGCGAGGGATTAAGGATAGATCCGATTGTTAAAGGCGGCGGCCACGAGCGCGGCCGGCGTTCCGGAACAGAGAACGTGCCGGGAATAGTTGGTTTTGCCAAAGCGGTGGAGCTTTCGCACAAGGAGTTCGATTCAAACGTTAACAAAATGACTAAGCTGCGCAACAAGCTGATTGATGGAGCGCTTGAGATTAAGGATTCGTGGCTTAACGGCTCGCGCGAAAAGCGGTTGTGCAACAACGCGAACATTGGCTTCAAGCATGCCGAGGGAGAGGCGTTGGTTTTCGAGTTAAGCGGTAAGGGAATTGCGGTTTCAACCGGGAGCGCGTGCTCGAGCCATTCGCTCGAGGACTCGCCCACGCTGATGGCGCTGGGGTTGTCACATTCGGAAGCGCACAGTTCTCTGCGTTTTACGCTCAGCCACTTCAACACGGATAAGGAAATCGACACGGTTTTACAAGAGCTTCCGAAAGCAGTTTCGCGCTTCCGTGGCATTTCACTGTAGGTTTTTCAAATGGACGGCTACTCTTACAAGGTAATGAAGCATTTTCAGCACCCAAAGAACGTGGGCGAAATTAAGGACGCGGACGCGCGAGGTTTCGTGGGTAATCCGGTTTGCGGGGACACGATGACGATTACGCTGAAAGTCAATAACGGGAAAATAGCGGATATTAAATTCAAGAGTTTCGGCTGCGTTTCCGCCATTGCAGCGTCGTCCGCGCTGACAGAGCTGGCTAAAGGCAAGACGCTTGCGGAAGCGCGCAAAATATCCAAGCAGGACGTGGCGGATTACTTGGGCGGATTGCCGCCTATCAAGATTCACTGTTCGATTCTTGCGGTCGAGGCGCTGAACAAAGCGCTTGACGATTTTGACGGAAAAAAAGGTGATGAAATGGATTGTAGTTGTTCGTGCTGCGGCCCTACAAAGAAGAAAAAAACTAAAGCTAAAAAGAAAAAGTGAGGTGAAACCGATGGGTCCCGGTTGTGAATGCAATCCTTGCGATTGCGGCCCCGGATGCGGGTGTGGTTAAGGGCTTGCAAAGGCAAGCCTTTGCCTTTTTTATTTCAGCGAGGTTGGTTTTTTGATTACTAAAGACATGAGAATCGGCGATTTGATTCAAAAGTATCCCGCGGCAGTCGGGCCGTTAGCGGAAGCGGGTTTTCACTGCATAGGCTGCCCGGCTTCGTCAATGGAGTCGATTGAAGACGGCGCCAAAGCTCATGGGTTGAACGACAAACAAATCGCTGAACTGATTGAAAAAATGAACAAGGCCGCGGGCCTTACTTGAAAACGTCTTCCACTTTCTTTACTACGATTCCCTTTTCCGTTATTTCCATGGGATGGATTTCAGTCGAGTGCTTGGTGCCCCTCATTTTACGGACGTACATGGTTCTGTTGACTTGAGAACCGATTCCTAAGAAGTTAAGCAGTATGACGCCGTCGGCAATGTACTCTTCTACCCCGTACTTGCTAAACTCCAAGTTTCCGCCGGAGCCGAGCGACTGTTCCGGGATTTCCGAGGTAAGCAACGTAGTCAAGCCCGAGCGGGACAAGACGTAAGACAATTTCAAAATCGTTTTCCTAATCTCGTTCTCGGTCTCGAACTGCAAGCCCATGGCTGGAATAGAGTCCAGCACGAGCCTGCGTGCCCCTATTCTGCGCGCGATACCCAAAATATCAATCAATACCTTGTCGAAGTCGAGCTGGCCCGGGAGCAGTGCGTGTTCTTCCTCGCTCGGGCTGCCTGCGCGCGCGGAAGACGCGTCGACTATAGTCATCAAGTCGTTTTTCTCGAGTTCCTTCAGGTTCCAGCCGAAGCGGGACATGTCCTCGCGTATTTTCAGCGGGAGCTCGTCGAATGAAACGAAAACGCCGGGTTCCTCGTGTTCGGTAACCCCTTTGTAAATGAACTGCATGCCGAAAATGCTTTTTCCGGTTCCGCAAGACCCGGATAACAGAATGGTTCTGCCGCGCGGAAATCCTCCTTCGATTAACTCGTCTAAACCGAAAATACCCGTTTTCGCCCTGTCGGTTAGCATTTCAAACTCCATTATTCAAATCTTACTTAAAAGGCTTGTCGTTTAAGCGAACGCCAATAGCGGGGGTTAGCCGCAAGGGCTGAAACGCATATTAATTTCAAGGCAGTAACGATTCACATGCCTTTGAAAGTAATCGGCTTAACCGGCACAATCGCCTCGGGGAAAGGCGAGGCAAAAAAGATAATCGTCGCCGAAACAAACGCCATTGCTTTTTCCTTAAGTGACTTGATTCGCGACGAGATTCGAGCGCGCGGCAAAGGGATTACTCGTCAGCTCATGCGCGAAGTTGGCGCGGAAATACGTGAAAACGAGGGCGCGGGAGCGCTTTCAACTCATTTGATTCCGTTCATCGAGGACTTGGATGGCGCGGTAGTGGTTGAAAGCATCCGCAATCCTGTGGAAATAACGGTTTTGCGTGAAGCGTTCAAGAAAAATTTCGTTTTGCTCGCTGTTGATGCGCCGTTTGAGCTTCGTTTTAAGCGTGCAAGCGAGCGCGACCGTGAAGGCGAAAAAAAGACGCTTGAAGAATTCAAGGAAGTCGATGACCGCGAGCTCGGGAAAGGGGAAGCGGAGGCGGGTCATAATATTGCCGGCTGCTTGCAAGCCGCGGATTACGTTATCAGCAACGACGGCTCGCTCGATGATTTAAAAAAGAAAGTCCGCGGCGTCCTCGCAGACCTCAAGTTAGCGAAATAACGTGCTGCACCGTAAATTCCAGTTGCTTTGAGAAATCGCTCGTTTTAGGCAGGACTACGGCCTTCAGCGTTTTCCCTCTCACATAGTCTCTCTTCAGCTCTAAAGCAGAAACAATGTCGACTCCGGCATCGTTCAAGCCCAATAACTCGCGCGCCTCGCTGTTGAATAAGACGCCGCGCATTGATTGCGTTCCGTCATCGAGTTCTATTGAAACCAAGTCAACGCCGCGCGACTTCGTTGCGCCGCATTGGCAGTAATCCGTGTTTTTTCCGCAGGAAACACACTTCGAAATAGAGCGCGCCTCGTACACTTGCCTGACTTTCCCTTCAACTACTGCTTCGAAACCATCAACGAGTTCGTTGAGTGCGAGCCGCGGGGTTGTCGACGTCAAACTCTTTTCCTTGTCCGCAACCGCTTCATTCAAAGCAGGTGCAATAACGCCTTGCCAGCCCACGTTTGCTTCCAAGCCGTTCATTCCGTGCTTTACGTAAGCGCCCTCGACTTTAACCGCGTCACCGACTTTCATCCGCGAGCCTAATTCCGCATTCCGGTCCCACAATGCCAAACGAATTTGCCCGCCTTCATCCCCAACCAACAGATTAAGCACTTTTCCTTTCTTGTCGCCTTTCTCAAACTCGCGGAGTTCTCCTTGCTTTAACACGCGAGCCATGAAGTCAACGTCATTAGCGCCTTCCTTCAGCGCTGCAACCTTAACGAAGCCAGTTTCCGCGGGCTTGCTTTCATCAACTCGTATCTCGGTCAACAGCCGCGAGTGAATCTCCAACGGGCTCTTTGTTTTAACAAATGCGTTATTTACTTTCAGCCACTTGCCTTTGCCGATTACCCCGCCTTCCACCAAGCCAACGTCCTGGTTCCATAAGACGAGCGTTGCCTGCGTTCCGGCCTCGTCTTCAACCGTAACATTGCATACCTTCCCGCTTCGGCCGTTCTTCTCGAATTTTTCGGGGATAAAACCCGTGTTACTTTCACGTTAACGTTAACCGAAGCGCCTTCGCGCGAGTTACCCAGCATCGAAACCGGCTTTTCAACTTTTTTCACTGCAGGCTTCAACCCGTTTTCGCGCGCGAGCAATTCAACCGCGCCCTCGTCGGTGATGAGGCCCGCGAACTCCTTTTGCTTTTCCTTGACGCGCGCTTCCAGCTCGCTCTCGCTCCAGCCCGTTTTTTTCAATAACTCGTTTTTCATAAGCGGAATACAAGGAACGGCAATCAATATTACTTTTTCTTCAGCAGGGCCGGAAGAGTTTTGCGCAATCCGGAGTCGAAAGAAGTCTTGGGCTTCCACCCAAGCAGGCGTTCGGCGCGCTTGCAGCCGTAAACCCTGTCCGCGCAAATAGTGAAAACGTGCTCCGGCAGCATTTTTGCCTTTTTTCCAGTCAGCTTCTGCCTAGCGAGCTGGTAGTATGACATTGCGTAAGCAAGCGAAGGAGAAACCCGTTTCGCGGGCGCGGCCACGCCCAGAAACTTGGCCGTCTTCGCAAACGCCTGCCGCTGCGTTATCCCTTCGCCGCAAATAATAAAGTCCTCGTTCTTTACCTTGCCTTCAACTGCCTTGACTACTGCGTCAACCGCGTCGTCAACGAACAGGAACGAAACGCGGTTGCTCCCATCGCCAACGAGTGAAGCGCGTCCGTCGCGAATTCCGCGAACCAATGGCCCGAATCCTTCTTCGAACTCGGGGCCGTAAACCGCGCAAAAGCGGAGGATAACAAACGGCACGTGCGAGTCGCGAATTGATTGCTCTGCTTTAGCTTTGCTTCTGCCGTAGGCGTTAACGGGCTTCGGCTTGGTGCTCTCGGTAACCGGCTTTTCCTCGCACCCGCGGTAAATCGAAGTGGAAGATGCAAAAACGATTTTCTGCACTTTCGCCTTGCGGCACGCGTGCGCGAGCTTTCGCGTTGCGTGGAAATTTATTTTCATCAGCCTGCTTTCCGGCGCAGCATAGTCGATGAGAGCAGCTAGATGGACTATAACGTCATTCGCGTCAACCAAATCCTCGATTTGCTTTTCGCTTGCTTCAGCCAAGTCCAGCTCTTCGCGGTCAACACCCGTGACTTTGTGCTTCTTTTTCTTCAGCGCTGCCACTACCTTGCTGCCTAGCCTTCCTTTTGCGCCGGTAACCAAGACTTTCAAACCAAACACCATGCCCGAGCTTCCTTCGCGTTCAACCAAACACCTTTCAATCAATAACTTTTAAGCGCCTTTAAGCTTTTTCACGCCATCGACATTCATTTAAAAACAAGTAATTCAAACAGTTATTACTCATCAAGGTGGTGTTTGTCTAATGGTTAAGAAAGGAAAAGTCGAAAAGTATTACGAGGAGAAAATGCGCACTCAAGGCGCGCTATTGTTCTCGCTGATCGACCCGGACAAATTCAATTTAGAGAAAGGCGCGAAAGTGGCTAAAGACAGCTACGAGCAAGGCGCTGACGTTATTCTCGTGGGCGGCAGCATCGGCGCGCAAGGCGGGCTGCTGGATCAAACCGTGAAAATGATCAAGGAAGAATGCGGCGGCTTGCCCGTGGTCTTGTATCCGGGTTCCCCGGCAGGGCTGTCGGAGTACGCGGACGCGGTTTACTTCATGCACATGCTTAACTCGCGCGACATTTACTGGCTGAGCACCGCGCAGATTCAAGCGGCTCCGGTTGTCCAGCGCATGAAAATCGAAGCGATTCCAACCACGTACTTGATTATCGAGCCCGGCCGCACAGTCGGCTGGATCGGGAACGCGAATTTAGTGCCTCGCGAGCGTAGTGACTTGGCTGCAGCTTGTGCTTTAGCCGCAAAGTACACGGGGTCTCACGTTTTCATTACGGATTCCGGTAGCGGTGCGCCGGAACCTGCGCCGTTGCCCATGATTTCCGCGATTTCAAAAGCGTGCGGCGATGATTTATGGTATTTCTGCGCGGGCGGGGTAAAGGAAGCGTCGCAGGCAGCGGAAATAATTGACGCGGGTGCTGCCGGGATTCACGTGGGGAATGCTTTCGAGGACGCGGGCGCTTCCCACAAAATCAAGCGCATGGCCGAAGCAATTCACAAGGCCGGCAAGAAGCGGGTTTAGATGGTCACGCGCTTTCGCCAGTTCAAGGAACCGGTTAAGGCGTTATTTCCAGAAGCCGATCAAGTGGACGTTGAAAGCCGGATGCTTGCCCACGAGGACAACGTCGCAAGAGCGTTTGACCACGCGCGAGACGGCAATTGGAACGGTTATGAAGCAGAGTTGAAGACTGGCCTCGCCGATTTGTCCGATTTAAGGCGCTTTTTTTCCACTAGGAAAACCAAGCTTCAGTTCAGCGGTCGAGAATTCAAGGAAAACCCGTTGGTTGAAATACTGGACCACAAGGATTCTGAAATTCAAGCGAAAATAGGACAGCTGGAATTCATGCTCTGGCTAAAGAGGCGCGTCGTTAAGGCGCCGCCAAAGAAAAAACTTTCCAAACCGGAGTTTCGCTACGGCAAGCCCGATGTCCCTAAGCAAAAACTAACGTTGTTGTTTAAGCCGAAGGAGGTTATTCCGGAAAAACCCGGTCACGAACACGTGAGTGATTTCTTAGCTGACATCAACAGGATTCCATTAGCCCGTTTTTCCGCTGGGCTATCCAAACCTGAGCGTAAGAAATTACAAAGCCATCTCGTCAAGGCGTCGGCGGTGGTGTCCGAAGAACTAAGCAAACTTTTCAAGGATGCACACAAAGAAAAACCAATTCAGCTGGTTGACTTGCCGCGGCTTCCCGGCTTGTTGGAAACGCAAATTTCCAGGGAAGCACACGAGGGCCGGGATCCGGATTTGGACCGCGCTGAAATACAAGAGCGCGAAGAAGCTTTAACTCGCGAGTTTTCCGAAAAATATCGGGATTACTTGCTTGCTGTTCGCCGCGAGATTACCGCGTTCGACCAGCAGCTCACGCGTTTCGTAGAGTTGAAGCGGCTGCAGGGCTAATCGTTTTTAAGCGCGTTCGGCGTAATGCAACAAAGATGGACCTTCCGTTTGACTTTATTATTAAAGCTGGCTTAGCGCTCGCAGTAGGGGGCTTGATTGGCCTAGAGCGCGCGAAACTCGGCCATAGTTTGATAGGCGTGCGTAGTTTTGCCTTGGTTGCGCTCTTGGGCCTGATGGTTACGATTATTCCGTTTCAACCGGACGTGGCTTTGCCGGCAATAGGCCTCATGGGCACGTTCATTCTCGCGTTTTTGTATTACTACTTCAAGACCGTGCACGTCAAAGGCGCGTGGGGAATCACGACCGCACTGATGCTGCCGTTCGTTTTCTTTCTCAGCGTTTTGATAGGCCGCGGCTTCTTGTTCGAGGCAGGAGTTGCGGCAATTGCCGCGACTTTTCTCTTGGCGGAAAAGCGCGAGGTGCACGCGATTACTAACACCATTTCGAAACAAGAAATAACGGACGCCTTGATTTTTGCAATACTTGCTTTCATCGTTTACCCTTTTCTTCCGGAAGCGCCGCTTGATTTCCTGGGCCAGGCGATTTACTTGCGCGATTTCTGGTTCATAGTTGTTGTAATCAGCGCAATTGCATTCAGTGCGCACCTGCTTTTGAAATACGCTAGAAAACGCGCCTTGTTTTACTCGTCGGTGTTAGGTGGCGCGGTTTCGTCGGTAGCGGTTCTCGCGTTATTCGTTAAGAAAACACGGGACATCCGCGTGTTGCGCTCGGTTTTGATTACTTCATCGCTTGGAACGCTTTCCAGCGACATCATCCTCATTGCCGCAATATCCCCGATTCTCTTGTTGACTGTTGCGCCGTTTTTCATTCTCGCTTGGCTGGTTTTTGCTGCGATATCATTTACCGAATACAAGCACGCGAAATCCGTGGGGCATTTGGTTGCCCTTGACGCGCACCCACTATCACTTAAGTTCACTTTCGAATTTGCTTTTGTTTTTTTCATCGTTTCTTTGTTGGTTGGCTGGGCGTCTTCATTCAGCCAAGAAGGAGTGATTCTCGCGGCTTTTGCCGGCGGCTTGGTTAGTTCGACGTCGGTTTTCGCTTCAATCGCTTACCTGCACGCTGCGCACGGGCTTTCGCTGAGCACGGTTTTGTACGCGTTTGCCGCATCACTTGCCGCGTCCCTGCTGGTGCGTGCTTCAATGGTTTCGTTCCGCTGTAAAGACGGCTGGAAGTGCATTGCCAAGCCCGTTATCCTGCTTTTCGCAGGCATCCTGGCAGGCCTGCTCGTAAACCTTTTTATACCCCTTTAAGCACTTTTTTACTACTCAAGCGTTACAAATAGGTGGGTTAATGCGTTCGTTGGTTTTAGGCTTCTTACTGTTCGCCGTTTCTTTAGCCGGCGCAGTATCCGTTTTTCCGTCAAGCGTTTCAATTGACGCGTGCATTTGCGATGTCGCGGTACAGCCGCTTGCAATTGAGAACGCGGGTTCAGATGGCGCGTACGTTTCTTTCGGAGTTTCGGGTAGTGAAGATTGGGCGTTCGTTACCCCTACGCACTCGCTTTTAAGCGCAGGCCAAAGCACTACGGTTTATTCCTACTTTACGCCCAGCTGTTTCGCAAAGCCGGGAGTTTACAATTTTGAAGTCAAGGTTAATTCCACTGACGGCATGGTTGTGGTTCCGGTTGAATTAAACGTGCAGCCTTGCCTTTCGATCGAACCCGTGAATTTCCAGGAAAAAGCAGGGCGCGTCGAGGACACGGTTTGCTTGAACGAAGCCAAGGACTATTATTTTATTTTGAAAAACAAGAGCCGTACTGCGAGCAAGAACTACAGCGTTCAAGTTTCCGGTAATGGCGAGGGCGCGGTAATTTTCAACGAGATTCCGCGTGTTGCTTCGTCCAGAATAGAGCAGGTTTTCGTTAAAGCAGAAGGCCAGACTGCGTCCGGCATTTCTTTTGACGCGTCTAAATTCGACAAGCCCGGCATTTACAACTTTTCTTTACGGTTTGTCTCGCTTTACGAGGCAACCGGCGCCCCGACTTTCGACGAAGCGCGCTTGAATTTCGACATTAACGTCACCGACTGCCACGGCGCACGTTTTTCGGTTAAGCCGGCTGAAATCTGCACTGATTTGGATAACGTTATCCCGATTGTTTTAGAGAACACGGGTAAAACAGATTCGTTTGCTGTATCGGTTGAGGGAATTCCCTCGGCTTCGTTAAGCAAGAAAACGGTTTCAATTCCTGCTGGCGAATCCGCGCAGCTGGACGTGAATGTACCTCTCGGCTTGCGTAAAGGCGTTTACTCGATTAAGCTCACCGCATCTTCGGCGAATTCAATTGCCGTCAAGACAATTGATTTGTCCGCGGCAGAGTGTTTTGACGTGCGCATCACCGGCCGCGATGACGAAGTTTGCCAGTGCGAAAGCAAGGGCTTTGTTTTCGGGGTTACGAACACGGGCACGCGCAATGACGGCTTCAAGGTTATAATGGAGGAAGGCGAGTCGTGGCTGCGCTTTGAGGAACGCCACATGGATTTGAAGGCAGGCGCAAAGAATTCGGTTGCTGCCAGCGTTGCAACGTGCAACGTGACGCCCGGCGATTATTATTTCGTTTTAACCGCGCTCGCCGATTCCAAGAACAGCTCGGATTCGCTTTGTTTTAATGTCACGGTTAATCCGCGCGAGGCTTGCTACCAAGGCTCTTTCGGAGGCGAGACGGAAGTGCTTGTTCCGGTAAGCCAAATTCATTCGATTTCCATTCCATTCTACAACTCCGGGTTGTCGGAAAACGCTTACGAAATAAAAGTAACGGGCCCGTCTTGGGTTGAATTGCAGTCGCAAGACTTGTTTTTAGGCAAAAACAAGAACGCGGTAATCGAGCTCTCCACTAACCCCCCGGAGGACGCGCTTTACGGTGAGTTTGACGTGGTTGTTGAAGCGGTTTCGAAAGGAGTTGTTTCAGCCAAGATACTAAAGCTCAAGGTAATCGAGCCGGCTACAGTAGAACAACAGACCATTCCCGCGGAAGTCACGCTCGACGGCAACACGCTGGTTGTATCGTCCTTGCCGGATTGCGTGGTTTCGCTTACAACTCCGTCAGGCGAGAAACAGGAATTCCCTGTTGCAAACGGCACTTTAGAGATGGGTCTAGGCGAGGAAGGGGTTTACAGCGTAATAGTGGGGCGCGAGGGTTTGCAACCAAAGGCGTTTTCAGTTGACACGCGTTCGCAAACCGTTTCCGAACCAGGGACAGACGCCGGCAAATTCAACGGCTTGTTGATAGTGCTTGCGCTGGTTGTGGTAATCGCGTTGTTTTACATCGCATTCCAATTTTTAGGCGGGCGCAAGCTCTTACGCAAGTAAAACCCAGAGAAACAAGTCGCGCACCAAAAGGCTCGCTATTAAGCCCGCTAGAATGTACGGCCCGAAGCGCGGCAATTCCTTGCAAACCGGAAACAGCTTTCTCTTCGTATCGCGCCTTATCTTCTTCAACAAACCCACTTGCTTCTTAGTCAGAACTCTCTCCAATCCGTATTTTGCAACCAATCTTTTCGGGAGCTTGTCAATTGCGAGAATGTCCTCGTCCTCGATTTCCTTAATCGGAATCTTCCTGACGACCAGCTTGTCAGTGATCTGCTTTTTGAAAACCATAAGGAACAAGCCGGGTATAAACAAGCACGTGAAAAACGCTTTTTGCATGAAGCCGAGCGGAATAACGAACCAGAATCCGATTGAGGCTGCGCTGAGAACCACGAAAATGAAAAAATCCTTGCGCGGCAAAGCGATTTTCTTTTCAACAATCCGCCATGCATACCAAGCGCCGGAACCGAGCACCGAGAAATAAGACGCTGCCAGGAAAACGCTTAACACAAACGGGTAAACGTAAAACTCTGAAGGAAAAGCGGCGTTGAAAACGCCGGAGGGGTAAAACGGAAGCAGTAATTGAAGCCCGAGAAACAAAAGCACGTCCCCGCCGCCGAACTGGCCGAGGCGGTACATTGCATAACCCGCCACCGCAATAACGAACGCGATTCCGAACGCGCTCCACCAAAAAGATTGGTCGTTCTCCAGCAGGTTCAATACCGCCCCAAGAACTATCATCGAGCCGGTAATCCTGTCGTCGATGTAACTCGTTTTCGCGTCTTGAACCGCGGCTGCGCCTGTTCCCACTAAAACAAAGGCAATGCGCAGCAATTCGAATTGCATGAAGATTTTAAGCCCAGTGCGTCTATTAATGTTATGGCGCTTTCAAGAGAAACGGAATTTTTCAGGAAACCGGGAGCAATTGTCTCGCGAAAAAAATTCGGTAACGGCCGCGTGGCGTTGCTGGTTAAAACAACGCGTAATTTCGAGGCTCTCCCGAGCGAAGCAGTTAAGCAAGTAACCCGCTTGCTTGACAACTACCATCGCGCCGCCTTTAGCGAACCGTTTTCAAATCATTGGTCGGCGGATTACCGGGTGTCCAGCCAGGGAATTCACTTGTACCCGAAAACGAGTTTTGCACGGCACGTAAAAGCTAAATGGGTTCGGTTTCTGCTGGAGAAAGAAACCAGGAAACAGAAAAGCTAGCGCATCTTGAACTTGGGCTTTCCACCCATTAAACCGCCGAGCTTGCTTAAATCCGGCACTCCGCCTTTGAGTTTCTTCATCAACCCGCGGTTTTTACCGAGCTGCTTCATCATTTTCTGCACGCGCTCGAAATTCTG
>JAZDMM010000098.1:0-2823 GCA_043800965.1 Microcaldota archaeon
GGTAATCAAATTGGAAAGCAGGTTAATCAAAGCCTTACCGCTTGCAACTGCACCGTAAATTCCCATGGAATCCAAGGCAGGCAATCCAAAGGCATAGTAAAAAATCAAGGAAACGACTGCGCCCATGAAACCAACGGCTAATCCTCCTATTGCGCCCGCAACAGCCGAATGCTCCAAATCGTACTTGAACTCCTTGAACGCCCTCCAACCGGCCCAAACCCATATCGCGAGACTGATTAAGCGAAGCAAGTCCGAGAGCAAAGGCAAAACTAAAACAACAACAAGCAAGGCGACCGATGCATACACCGGAAGCTGAATCACTTTCCAGTAAGCCATCAGCTCTTTGTTCATTATCTTCACTCGACCACCCTCTTGAATAGTTGAAAATAACACTCGCGCTTGGTTTAAAAGTCTGGCGTTAGGGACCGAAAAACGTTAATTAAAGAAAAAGGGCTAATGAAAGCGTGAAAGTAGCGGTTGTTTTTTCCGGGGGCGCGGCAAGGAAAGCCGGAGACAAAGTGATCGAGGGGGCGCGCGAAGCCGGCGCTCAAGTAAGCGTTTTGAAGCCCGGGGAAAACACGCGAGACTTTGACTTGGTTTTCCTTGGCTGGAGCGCATTGTTTTCTTTTCCGAAAGCGTTTTTGAAAACCGTAAAGGAATCGAAAGCGGTTTGCGTTTTCTGGGTTAACGTGGGTTTCGGAAACCAGCTGGTGAAATTCGTTGACGCGGCTGTAAAGGAAAATGCTAAGCCACGCGCGACATTCATCGTTGAAACAGCTGGTCCACTCAGGAAAATCGGCTTGGGAACCCCGTCCTTCGAATCGCTAATCAGATTAAGGGGATTCGCGGAGAGAAACGCTGCGGGCTCAGCGTAACTTCTTTGACGGCTTTGACGGCATCTTGATGTAGTAAACGTCCTTATCGCTTTTCACTACCAGCGGCTCGCCTTTCATCAACGACTGCAAATCCAATTCGTAAGCGCCTTGCTCGAGAATGCGCAGGTTTTCAACCGCATCCAAATCAACGGAAACCGGTTTTTCCTTAGCGAGAAAAGAAAGCTCTTCCTCGAGCCAGCCCACGTCGGGCGCCGCTTGCTTGCCTTCCTCAGTCATTTGGTCGTCGCGCAAAAACAGGAACACGCGCGAACCGCAGTCGCACCCGTTCAATAACTTCATTGACTTGTTGTCGAAAACGGTTCCGCACCTGACGCACTTGTGAGGCATGCAGAAATTAGTGCAGTCAAGGTTTAATTGCTTTACTCACTTGCTGTAAGCCGTAGGGGAAACCTAAGTTTCCCCGGCGCTTACTCCGCCGACCTCTTCCTAACGTGTTTTCTTTTTTAGTCGAGTTTCACGTCAAACACAAAGCGTTTGTCGTGCGCCACAAAGCTTTGCTTTGTGTGCGTTTCTTTATTGAAAAGAAAAAAAGTCGTTTTACTTGCTGGTCAGAAGCCGCAGCTTCCCCGGGTCTTTCTTAATCTCTTTGACAATAGTCGAGGGCCCGATAACGGTCAAGCCGGAATTCCTGCCGCCAAGCCATTCAATCAACTGCGCGCGCAAGTCCTTTGACGCCACGCCCAAGGAAGCGATTTCAATGCCCGGGAATTTCTTGGACACCACCGCCATTGTTTTTCGGATTAAATTCTTCTCCTCTTCCCGCGAGAGTGAAGCCTCGAGAATGACTATGGAGTCTTGTTTTACTAGCCCTAAAATAAGGTCGAGCTTTTCTCCGCTGTCCTTGCCGGAAAGGGCGTCTGCGGAAATGAATTCGAGCTTCAAAACCATTTCAAAATCAACCGTTAACGTCGGCGATTGCCTTGTACAAGTGGTTGATATTATCGCCTTTCAAGGCGCTGACTTCAACCACGCGATGCTGCGGAAAAGCGGTCTTAATGCGTTCCGGTTTCGCGCTCTTCATATCAATCTTGTTCGCAACGATTATAATCGGGATTTCACGCGCCTCTAAATTGCCGAGAATAGTGAGATTGACTTGAGTGTACGGGTCTTGAGTCGCGTCCATGACAACCAACGCCGCGTCCACGTGCTCGAGCCACTTGATTGCTTCGATGATTCCCTTCGTCGCTTCCTTGGCGCGCTTCTGCGCTTCGCGCGGCTTAATGCCGTACTTGATGAATTCGCGGTAATCGACCTTGGTGGTAATACCCGGCATGTCCAGCAAATTCATCGTCAGCTTCTTGCCGTCAACACGAAGTTCAACGTGCTCTTTCTTCTGAACAACGCGCGTCTCGTGCGGAATCTCGCTCACCTTGCCTAATGGCTCGCCGGTCCAATCCATTGAAATGCGGTTGGCGAGAGTTGTTTTACCCACGTTCGTGTTTCCGTACAAGCCGAGGCTCAACTCTTTTTTAGAGCCGAATAAATTCTTCAACCAATTCAACAAGCGCCTGAACGGCATTAGTACACCACTGAAACGAAAATCCCATTCATTTAATCGAGATAATTAATAAATCATTCGAAAAAGCGTTGGCGTCAGTCGAAAACTCCCGCGACTCGCTCTCCGCAGTTCGCGCAACCCTTGTCTTGCAAGTGATTGCTTATCGAATAACCGCGGCGGGAAACAACAACGACTCCGCAGTTCGGGCAAACCGTGTCTCCGCCGCCGCTTACTTCCACGTTACCGATGTAAACGTGCTTCAACCCCGCTTCAAGCGCAATTTCCTTCGCGTTCAACAGCGTTTCAACAGCAGTTGGCGGCAGATCGTCGAGTTTGTACAGCGGGTAAAAGCGCGACAAGTGCACGGGAATGTCACAGCTTAGGGACGCAACCCAATCGAACGCCTGCTTGAATTCTTGCTTGGAATCG
>JAZDMM010000103.1:0-3599 GCA_043800965.1 Microcaldota archaeon
CTCCTACAGAGACTTGGTCGTTGCATAACTGGAATTCCGCGCGGTGCATAGTACTGTAAGTCAAGTTGCCTCCGCCGGTGGTTGTGTTGCATTGAATGTCGCCGACGCTGCTCCCGTAGTTCGAGCTGGTGTTGCACCTCATTGTTCCCGCTGCAAGAGTCATGGCACTGCTCTCGTAAATTCGGAAGTGAGAAATTACGACGTTAGCCAACGGATTCCTAATCGTTGCATTTAATATTCCCGTGTTCGGGTCGCTACCCGAGCTCACGCCCGTAGTGTTGGCACTAGACTGGCCTTTCACTTGGTTCGAAGGAGAACCGGTTGTAAAGTTGTAAGCAATCCAGTCGCAGGAACCGTCGACGTGGGCGGTGCCGCTCGGAATCGAGAAACCGACTAACTTGGCGCTCATCACTCCCGTATTCGGTTCGTAAGTGCAGATCGTTGCAGTGCCTGCAGGCGCGCCGTCAATCATCCAGTAATAACAAGCTGTTCCGTTTCCGCCGAACGTACCTATTTGATACTCCTTGTTCGTTGTCAAATTGTGGTCGAAGAAACCTGCGGTAGCTGCCTTTGCGCCGGTGCCGCCGTCGTTGCAGATTCTGAATTCCGCGCGGTGCATTGTGTTAGGCTGAAGGTTGCCGTTAGTTGCGTTATCGCAAGCGTAATCAGCCAGGTTACTCCCGAAATTCGAAGTAATGTTGCACCTTAACGCGGGTGCGCCTCCTCCTCCAATAACCATAGTGTTGTCCTCGTAAATCCTGAACTGCGCGATTTTCAAGGCAGCCGGTGCATTGTAGTACGCTAGAATAACCTGCGAGTAAAGCGGGAAATTGGAACTTGAATTAATTCCTAATATTACCATGTTTGTGTGGTAGTGGGATTCGCCAGCGCCAATGGCTCCGGTGCCCACCTTGGCTGCGGAGGTGCCGCCAGCGGTGGAGTATAACGTAAGCAAGTTCGCGTGAGAGCTGGCGGACTCGCCGCCGGTGGTGCCGTACGAGCTGCTTGCTTTCAAGAATTTTTGGTACATGGCTCCACCCGAGCCCGAGATAATAGTCCAGTCTGTGCTTAAGACAGTCGAGTTAAACATTCCGATTAAACCGTTTGGAAGAGTATCGCCGTCAACGGTCAGCTTGCCTAAAATGATAGACTTGAAAGGAGGTTCGCTGTTGCTGGTGTTGGTAGTTTGCCCGGACGCAAGCGAATGGCTGTGGGCTAGGTCTACCGCGAAATTAGCCGCTCCTGTCTTCCCCGTAGCGACTTCGTCGGAACCCGGTGAATCCAGCGTACCGGATAGTGCGTGGTTGTGCGTGTTGGAGCCCGCGGTCCCGTTAGGCGCGTCGGAACCCCGAATGTAATACCCGTTTTGGTCGCTGTACTGCACCCAGTTAGCCGGCACAGTCGCGTTAAACAAGCCGATTACGCCGAGCGGGAGAGTGGTTGGAATGCCGCTTCCGGAATCGTATCGGATAACCGTGAGATTACGGTACGACGGAAGGTTGCTGGCGGTTGCAATGACGGGGCTGAACGCGTGCGTGTGCCCGCTCGAGGCATAGTCTAACCCAGAATTTTGGAGGGTTGTGACATTGGCAGTGCCCGTGGCCGCTAGGGTATACGTGTGAGCGTGGCTTACGCCTCCCCCAGCCTGCTCCGAGTAGGAATCGGCTGCGTAAATATACCTGTCGTAAAACTGCGAGCCGGGAGTGCAGGAAATGCAAACCCACGGGGCGGGAATAGCTCCTGACGCCCCGTCCCAAAGCATTATCAAGTTCGTGGTAGCGTCGCTCGCAATCAGCCACTCGCGGTTCTCGCTTGAAGTCCCGATTGACAACGGCCCCACCTTAAACAAGAACGGCGTAATAACCGGTGCTTGAAACTCGTAAACAAAATCCCGCGCCTCGCCTTTCTTTAACGACGCGCTCCACTCGATAAATTTGAACTCGCCTTCCTCGAAAACGCGCATTCCTTCCCGCGGCGTGATTTCAAAAGACGCGGGAACGCGCTCGGTTATTTTACCCGCGTAATCCCTGCTTGCTTCAACGGTTATCAGCATCACTTGCTTTTCTTGAGGGTAAATCCTGGTTGGCCCGCTGCGCGCCACCTTGAACGGGGCCTGTAATACCGCGATTGAAGACGAAAGCAATTGCACGCCTTCGCTTGTTTCGGCAGTCAAGCGGAGTTGGTAGACCCCCGCGGAACCCAGCTCGTATTCCGAGACGTAATCCGGCTCTACTTCGGTCAAGGCCCCGCAGTCCCCGCCTTTTTGAATCAACCCGTTTTCGGTTGTCAATACAGCCTGCTTTCCTAATGGCTCCGTTATTACGAGCTTTAATTCCGCGTCGCAAACCGTGTTGCCGAAGCTGTTGAGCACAGTAATCGCCAAAAGCGCTTCGTCGCCCGCATCGTAATAATTCTTGTCGGGATTCAGCGCAATAACACCTTGCGTGCTTTCACTTTTCGTTACTTCAACGTCTTTGCTTTCCTGATACTCACTTGGCTGCATGAGCATGGGTTGAACCGAACTGACTTGCGGAGTTGGCTCGGGTTTCAAGGACGCGACTGCGGCTGCTAACATTAGTACGACAACTATCAGTAGCCAATAGTTCTTCACTCCCACCTACTCACTTGTCCAGTAATCAAACTAGGAATTTAAAGGTTAAGTATTCAAGCCCGTATCTTAACCCGCATTCCTAGCAAAGCGCTTGCTTCCTTTTCTATTTCGGCAACGAGCTTTTCCCGATTCAATCGTTCCTGTTCGGCGCGTGTTTTCCAGCGTTCAATTTCATGCAGCCGTTCTTTCCTCTCGTCACTAACCGTTTTTTCCTTTAGCTTTCTTGCCTGCGAAACACGGGTTTTCTCCTTAGCCGCCGCAAGTTCTTTCTGTAAATGCGAGTATTCTCTCAGCATGTTCGGCAGTTCGGCTTCGAATGCGGTTAAGAAGTTGAGGTGCTGAGCATACTTGTCTTCCTTGCCTTTGAATTCTCGCAGTTGGGTTAAAAGCGCTTTACACTCGTTTTCGCCGTCAGCCGAATCCAAGAGAGCGTTCGCGGAGTTTTCAGCGTATTTCTCGGCTATCGCACTCTCTTTCTTCGGTGCAGCGTACGCGTATTTTCGCAAGAGCCTCTGCAGCGGATTCAATGCATCCGCAATCCTTGAACGGATTTTAAATTGCTGCGCAGTCAAGCGTTCCTCCCCGCGTTTCGCTTCCTGAAACTCTTTATCCAGCGCACCATCCTTGGCTTCGGCTTTCAACCCGCTTTCTTCTTCCTTCACGCGCTTCTCGAACCCGGCTTGCAAGGCACGGCTGTTTTTCATTGCGCTTAATTTCCCTGCAATGACCGCGCGCGCTTGAACCGCCCCTGTTTTTTCCCGTAAAGCGCTCTCGAGTTCTTTGGCGTGCGCGTCCAAGCTCTTCATGCCCGTTGCAAAAGCGCCCATTTCGTTCTTGAAAAAATGAAACAAGTACCGGTTGTCTTTCGCTGTTTTAGTCGCATCAACTAAAAACTTGAGTAAAGCCGCGTGATACCCGGCGAGCGCGCGGTAATCGCTTTCCCCGGGTTCACTCAACGAATTCAAGAGCGCTGTTATCCTGGTTACGA
>JAZDMM010000110.1:0-4539 GCA_043800965.1 Microcaldota archaeon
CCGAAACTAACTTGACAGTAGTTTATTCGCATTTCAAGTATAAAAGCGCTGAAACTCAAGCGCCTTGCGTTTCAACCGGTTTCTCTACAGCCGGCTTTGATTCGGCAGCCGGCGCATCAGTGCGCGGCTTGGATCCGAATGACGGCCTCGGCTTGTTGAAGAACGGGCGGTTGAACTCGCGCTCGCGCGTGCGTTCCTGCTGCTTCTTTTTCTTGTCGTAAATGCCCATGTGCTTGCCGCAGCTCGGGCAGTAGGCGACTTCGCGCCTTAAAGTGCGCGTGTAATACTCGTCAACAACATCCTTGCGGTCCATTGGATTCGAGAACATGGTTTTCTCGTAGTAAACCGCCTTGTCACGGCGTACCTGCCTTCCGCACTTGTCGCAATTCACCGTGCGCTCCTTACCGCGTCCGCGTCCACTTCGTCTTTTAGCCATTCAAACACCCTTGTAGAAATTGAAAAATCGAGCAGAAGTTAATTGAACAACCGGTTTAAAATGGCTTTTGCTTAGGAACTGGCGCGCCAGCTGGAGAGCCGTCAATCAGGAACGTCTTCGCGTTCTGCAAGTCGAGTAAATTATTGCGCATCAACGGCCCGATTAAATCATTCGGCTGGTCGCGTGAATTCAACGCCATTCCGCCAACCAAGTCACTGAAAGCCGGGAATAACACGAATTTCTGCCTGCTGCGCGTGCCCCTCTCAGCGCTGTCGACGAGGTTGCCTGCAACCCATGCTTTGCGCGTGAACGAGCCGTCGAAACCGTCGTCGAACGCCATCATGGGGTGCGAGTGGCCGAAGAATAAAACCGCGCAATTCAACACGTCCGGGGAAGGCCAAGCGTGGCCGTGAAACAAGCCGTAACCGCCTTGAAGGATAAAGCCCTCGGCGGGCTTGACATCCAAACCCATTGTTCCCTCGATCAAGCTATCGTGATTGCCTTTGACAACCGTAACGTCTTTAACCGCCAGCGCATCCAAGAACTCGCGTAAAACGCGGCGTTCGGGTTCTTCAAAACCCGTGACGTCGTGCTTCAAGTCTCCGAGAACAACCAGGGAATCGCACTCGTACTTTTCAAGCAGCTCATTCAATTTCCCGGCTGCTTTCTTAGGTTCAGGCGCTAAGTTAACGCCTTTTTTCGCGAATTCGAATTCCTTACCCAAGTGCAAGTCCGCGATAATCAAGTGCCTTCCGAGAACCAGCGCGGGCTCGTTTGCAACGAATTTCATAAAGAGAATAAGCGCAGACAAACGATAAAACGTTATTGTTCGAGAATCTTGCGGGCTTTGGACTGCATTTTCTTCTTCTTTTCCTGGTGCTTCTTGAGATAGTCTTGAATGACTTTGATTCGCTTCAGCTTGCACTCGCCGCACAGTATCTTGCCTTGCAAGCACTCGTCTTTCATGTCCTCGAGCGCCAAATCGTCTTCGTAAAAATGGTATAGCATTAACTCGTAAACAACGCACTTCTTGATGTCCCCGCCTTTCTCGCGCTGTTCCTTTTCCGTGTCGCGGCCGCCGGTTAACGCGCGGTTGACTTTCTTTTTCACGAGCTCGGGCGAGTCATTAAGCGTTAAAACGTTCATCGGGTCGCGCTTGCTCATCTTTGTTTCCCCGTTTAACGCGCGAAAGAACTTATGGTAAGTTGCTGCAGGCGGAATAAAGCCAAATTCCGTCTTGGTTCTCCCAGCAATATCCCGGGTAAGCCGAATGTGCGGGTCCTGGTCAACGCCAACCGGTACAACAGTGAAGTTAGCTCCGCCGAATTGCTTTAACTGCGGCTGCAGGATGTCCGCCATTTGAATGAACACCGCATTATACAACCCGGTTTTTTGGTGGCCGTATAACGCGGTCATCATGTTCGGCGTGACTTTATTCGAGAAAACGTGCCCCAAGCGCATGACGTTCAAGCACTCGCTTTGCTTGTAGATTACCGCGTTCTTTTCATCCAATCCCAGCGCCAATAAATCCGCGACATTATCAACCGCAAACTCGTGCGCGTCCTCGAATGAAATGCCGTTGTCGGCGTAAGACTCGTAATCCGCAACCGCATAGAACACTGTTGAACCAAAGCGCTTTTGCAAGTAAATGATTTCCTCGGCAGTCATTTTACTCCCGAGGTGGAACTCGCTCGACGGCTTGATTCCGCTCATTACCGCAGTTTTCCTTCCTTTCTCAGTTGCTTCAACGAATTTGTCGAAGTCCCGGTGCGCGAAAATAATGCCGCGCCTGAAGCCGCGGTAATCCAAACCGATTTTCTTCAACAACTCGGGGGTAATCGGCTGTAACCCGAATTCCTTGAATAACTTGTCGTAATCCGTTACAAGCTCGCTCCCCCACGGGTTAATCTCCGGCATAGACATCGTAACTCTCACCACGTTTTTAATTGCTTCTAAGGCAGTTTGTTTTGGTACCCCGACAAGTCAAGAAAACCGTGCCCGCTCAAGTTGAAAACGATGACGTGCTCCTCATTTGACTTCTTGGCTTGGCGCGCTAAAGCAATCGCATCGCAAATCGCGTGCGACGACTCTGGAGCCGGAATCAAGCCCTCGTTTTTAGCGAACAACATGGTTGCTTCAAATACTTCGCTTTCCGGATACGCAACCGGCTTTATCGCGCCTTCATTCACTAAAAGCGAGCTGGACGGAGCCGCTCCGTGATACCTTAAGCCACCAGCCATTATCGGCGGAGGCAAAAAGTCCTTGCCTAAGGAGTACATCATCATTTTCGGCGTGTAACCCGCGGTATCGCCGTGGTCGTAAACGTATTTTCCTTTAGTCAGCGACGGCACTTCAGCTGGCTCAACTGCCCTGAACTCGGATTCCTTAAACGCTTTACTGCGCAGCTTCAAGCCTAGTGCAGGGTAAGCGAAGCCCGAGAAATTGCTTCCCCCGCCAAAACAACCGATGAAGTAATCCGGCTCGCGCTCGTCAAACAACTTTAGTTGCTTGATAACTTCCAAGCCAATCACCGACTGGTGCATCAACACGTGGTTCAAGACACTCCCCAAACTATACTTAGTGCCTTCGTTGGAAACAGCAAACTCCACTGCCTCGGAAATAGCAATTCCAAGCGAACCCGGATGGTTCTTGTCTTGAGCCAACGCGGTTTTACCGGCTTTCGTCAAATTAGATGGACTTGAATGCAAGTGTCCTCCGAACAATTCAATCATCGTTCGCCTGCCGGGCTTCGAGCGATAGCTGTCCGCTACTGCAAACACTTCGCAATCCAAATCAAACAAACTGCAAGCCAAGGCAAGCGCGGTTCCCCACTGCATTGCACCGGTTTCAGTTGAAAGCCTTCTCTTGCCTTGATGCGTAGACAAGCGTTCAGTTCCTTCTTTTGCGTTGTAATACGCCTGCGCCAACGCAGTATTGATTTTATGCGATCCCGTGAACAAGCTGCCTTCATTCTTGAAGTAAATGCGCGCAGGCGTTTTCAACGCGCGCTCCAAACCGAACGCGCGCTGCAACGGCGTGGGCCGGCCTACGCGCGCAAGCAACTCCCGCACTTCAACTGGAATCGGAATAAACCGATCCGCGCTCATTTCCTGCCGAATTAATTCCTTCGGAAAAAGTCGTTCAAGAGCAGCCGGGTCAACCGGATTGCCGTCGGGCCCTAAATACGGCTCTAACGGCGCCGGCAAATCCGGAAGAATATTGTAATACTCTTTCGGAATCTCTTCCGGGCCCAGCACTACCTTGCAATTAGTTTCGTCACTTTTCTTCATTTAACACACCTCTTTTAGAATTACCGTAATACATGCGCACGTGCGCGAAAACGTCGTCCCGACGCAGATAGAAAACAACCAGCAAACCGCAGGCTAATAAAAATTCATTCAACGCCATCCCCTCGCAAAACCAATTCACCTAAAACAGTCAAGCGAATGAACTTTCCCTTATCGTTCGCGCTTCCGCACGCAACTAACCCAAGCTCGCGCAAGTAAGAAATCGTCCTGCGGGCAGTTGGCTCGCTGGCGCTGGAGCAGAACAAAGCAAAGTCGGTGAGCGTAACGGATTCGCCGGAAGCCAGCAACTCGCGTACAACGCAGTGCTGGCGCTCGGTTAAAGAACCAGCCAGCAAAAAGCGAGTCAGGGAAACAAGGTCGGTACTAGCGCGTTTCAGCGAACGCGCGCCAGCCATTGGCGGGCAACAACTCTAGTAACCTCACTCATTTCAACCAGTACTAACCATGCCGAACTGAATATAAAAGAGTTTTCAGTCACGAAAATGACGGGCAATAAAACACTTAAAAAACAATAAGCAAGACAAGTACTAAGTTGCCGAGGTGGCAGAACCCGGTATTGCGCTAGACTCGAAGCACCTCTTTCTTTTCAAAAAAGAAAGAACTGCACCAGAAAGAAAACACGTGGAAACGTGGCGGTGCATCATTCGTGCCAGACATCTAGTGTCCTTCGGGACTTGCGAGTTCAAATCTCGTCCTCGGCGTTTTACGCTTCCAGCAGTATGAAATCAAAACTAATTTAATGGCGTGCGAACAACGAATTAAGAGAGAAGGTGGTTAGTTTGAAGAAATCGATTG
>JAZDMM010000113.1:0-6433 GCA_043800965.1 Microcaldota archaeon
GGACTCGCCCTCGCGCAGGAAGCCCGTGTCAACGAAAACCGCGTGAAGCTTTTTCCCGATTGCCTTGTGAGCCAAAACAGCGGCTACGGTTGAGTCAATGCCGCCGGAAGCCGCGATAACGGCTTCGCCGTCAATCTGCGTTTGCATGGCCTCAACCGAATCCTTCATGAAATTAGAGGCGTTAAACAATAAACCCACCTTTAATGCGGAAACAACGAATAGAACAAGCGTCCATGAAAAAATACTGCGCGCAAGCTTTTATACCTTGCTGGCGGCAACGATTTTCTTGGCAAAAGACATGCCCGCAAGCGCCTTTTCCCGGGATTCCGCCTCCACGTTAATGCGGATTTTCGGCTCCGTATTAGACGCGCGAATCAAAATGCAATAGTCGTCGAACCGCGCTTTCACGCCGTCGATCGTTTCCAATGCATCCGGCGCCTTGTCACGCAGCATCTGTTCGAGCTTCTTGAAATCAACGGTAACGAATTGCTGTTCAATCAGCGTCGTGTTCTTGAATTCCCGCGAAAACTCAAGCAATTCGCCGGGAGAGTGCTCGGAAAGCAAGGCCGCGCAATACGGGCCGTCGCTGTACAGCTGGTGCTTGAAGAAAGAATAGTGGCCCGAGCGTTCGCCCGCGAAATCAATGTGCTTGCCGAGCGCGTGCTTAATCAAAAACATGTCCCCGACTTTCGAATAACTAGCTTGAAAACCCGAATCCTCGAGAAAGCGAAACACTTCATCGGAAACGTCGAGAGTAACCATGACTCGTGAATTCTTCGGCAAATGATTCAAGCACGCGAACGCAAGAGTAATCCCGCCGTCGATTACAACGCCTGAGTCAACCGCCATTACGCGGTCGCCGTCGCCGTCAAACGCGAATCCGAGAGCGCCGCGTTGTTTGGTTGCGCGCTTGAGCTCGCCGAGAGCGGATTCCTTCGGCTCCGGATCGTGCCTCGCGTACGCGGGATCCGGCTCGTTGTAAATCGATTCCGGAAACAAGTGCTTAAGCGAGCAAACCGCACCCCCGCCCAAATCGTAGATTACGCGGTCGGAAAAAGCAGGCAAGGCGGAGATGTACGACTCAACAAGCGAACCGTCGATTTCCGGGAGTTGTTTTAGTTCCGGTGTTTTTTGCGGGGTTGACTCGAACGCCTTTTTCAACTCGGCTAAATCGCTTTCGAAAAACGGCCGTTTCTCCTTCAACGGCTTGGCGCCGTTGTACTCAGCCGGGTTGTGCGAAGCGGTTAAGCAGATACCGAATTTTTCGCATGAAAACGCGATTGCGGGGGTAGGCAAAACGCCCGCAAACCGGATTTCGCGTTCGAATCCGGAACAAAACGCTCGAGCGAGCCCTCGGTTGTGAGAGCGGTAATCCATTCCCATGACTAGCGAGTTCGAAAAACGCGAGAACGCGGCTCCCAAGCGCGCGAAATTAGCGGGAGTAATGTCCTCTCCGTATTTTCCGCGAATATCGTAAGTCCTGAACATCGGGGTTAACCTTTAGCCGCCATTTCGTCCCCGACATTCCGGTCAACGTAAGTTCCCGGGAAAACAATAGACCGGCAGCCGATTAGCACGCCCGGGTTAATGCACGCGTTAATCCCGATTTTCGTGCCTTGCCCGATAACGCACCCGAGCTTGCGCTTGCCGGAATTGAATTTCGCCAGCTTATCGCCGCGCTGGAGGTAAACGCAAACCGGTTCGTCGTCGAAACGCAGGTTAGCCGTCTTTGCCCCTGCGCCGAGGTTAACGTTCTCGCACAAAACCGAGTCGCCAACGTAAGAATAATGCGGTGCGTTCGTTCCGGTCATGAGCACCGACGCTTTTATTTCGCTCGAGCCCACGTGGCAGTCGTTTTCAATAACCGAACCCGCGCGGATGAACGCGTTCGGGCCAATTACGCAGTTTTCTCCGATGAAAACCGGGCCTTCGATGCGCGTTCCGGATTTGACCACAGTGCCTTTACCGATGAACGCCTTGCCTTCGATTGCAACACCCTTGTCTATCTTGGCTCCGGTTTTTCCTTCCTTCAACAAATTCTCGCAAGCGAACGCATTTGCTTCCAGGTAATTCCAGAAACACCCGATGTCGTTCCAGTAATCGAAGTGTTCAACCAGCTCTACGGGCTTCTGCTTGGAGAAAGCAACAACCGCTTTCGGTAGTTCAATCTCGCCGTTTTCGGAAGCGCCAAGCTCGTGCAAGTAAGAGAAAAACAATTTCGGGAGGTAAAAGCAATTCATGTTGATGAAGCCTTCTTTTACGCCAGACGGCTTTTCCCTGAACTTCGTAATCTTGCCGCCGGTTGACTCGAACAAGCCGCACTGGGACGGGTCCTCGACTTTCTTCGTTAGGGAGAAAAAGCGTTTTTTCTTTGCTTCGCTCTCGATGAGCTTGAACACCGACGGGTCGAAGAAGTTGTCGCCGTTGAAAGTGAAGAAGTTCCCGCTTATCTCGTCCTCGGCTTGCATTAACGCGTGCCCAGTTCCTTTTTGCTCGCGCTGGTTAACGAAAACGAGTTTTTTAGCGTACTTGGTTTTCTTGAAGTAATCCGTTACCTGTTGTTTTCCCACGCCTACGACAACCACTATTTTACCGGCTTGGTCGAAAACGCCTTCGATAATCCACTCCAACACCGGCTTGCCGAGAACGCGCACCATTACCTTAGGCGTAGTGGAAGTAATCGGCCACAAGCGCTCTCCTTTTCCGGCAGCAAGAATAACGAAATCAGTCATGAGTTCACCCCTATGCATTAAGGATGCGAAACGAATAAAAAAACCTAGCGAACGGTTACCGACTTGGCTAGGTTGCGCGGCTTGTCCGGATTATTGCCTTTAGCAACAGCCGCGTAGTACGCGAGCAGTTGAAGCGGGATAACCGTGAAAAACGGGTAAAACAAGTCGTCCTCTAGCTTCGGGAGAACGAACAACTCGTCGAAAACCTCGTTAGGCTCGTCGCTGACTCCGATGACGAAAGCGCCGCGCGCCTTTGTTTCAATAGCATTCCCGAGCGAATCAAAGTACGTGTAATCGTGCGGGTTAATTGATACAACCGGCACGCCGTTGCTGATTAACGCGAGAGTGCCGTGCTTTAACTCTCCCGCAGGCATTCCCTCGGCGTGAATATAGCTTATTTCCTTTATTTTCAACGCACCTTCGGTTGCAATGGCGAAATTAGTTCCGCGGCCGAGATAGTACATGCTCGGCTGGTCCTTTATGCGCTCTGCAATTGCCTTAGCCTTTTCGTTGTTGTCGTCAATCGTCTTTTGAATCAAAATCGGGAGCTTGCTTAACGTTTCCACTCCCGCCTGCAAGCGGTTATCCATGGCGTAACCGATCAAGTAAAACAACACGACTTGATTCATGAACGACTTGGTTGAAGCAACCCCGATTTCAGGCCCGCAATTCAAGTAAAGCGACTTGTCGCTCACTCGGTCTAGAGTGCTGCCTGCCACGTTAACTATGGAATAAACTTTCACGCCATTAGCCTTGACTTTCCTGACGCCATCCAACACGTCCGCGGTCTCGCCGCTTTTCGAAACCGCAATCACGAAGTGATGGTCCTTTAACTTGTCGGCGAAAGTAGAGAACTCGGAAGCAATCATTACCTCGATGTTTTCATTAGCGAAACGATTGATGAAATGCTTGCCCACCAAGCCCGCGTGCCGGCTTGTACCGCACGCGATAACCCACGTCTTCTCCGCTTTCTTGATTTGGTCGGCGAAGTCCTGAACAACGCTCAAATCCTGGGCAAGCGCTTGCCTGAAAGCAACAGGCTGTTCCATGATTTCCTTTAAAGTAAAGTGCTTGAAGCCGTTCAAAGACGCCTCGGTCGCATCCCAGCTCGCGCGCTGAACCTGTTTTTGAATGTGCTTCCCGTGAAAATCACGGTAAGAAACGCTGCCGCGCTCTACAACCGCCATTTCCCCGTCATTCAAGTACACTACGTCGCGAGTCTTGTGAAGAAACGGCATTGCATCGCTAGCCAGGAAAACACCGTCCTCGGCTAAACCCAGCAATAGCGGGCTCTCGTTGCGCGCCGCGTAAACGCGCTCCGGCTCGTGAGTTGAAAGAACTAGCAAAGCGTATGAGCCGTGCAAACGGCTCAACGCCTTGCGGATTGCCTCTTCCAGATTGCCTGTGAAGTTAGCTTGAATCAAGTTCGGAATGATTTCGGTATCAGTCTGCGAACGGAAAACAAAGCCCGCATCAACTAATTCCGCCTTTAGCTCCTGGTAATTTTCTATGATTCCGTTGTGCACTACCGCAATTGCACCGTCAGTGCTCAAGTGCGGGTGCGCGTTCTCCTTGGTTACTCCGCCGTGCGTTGCCCAGCGCGTGTGCGCAATGCCGATTGAACCCGGCAAACCAGCCAAATCAACCGTTTCCTGAATTTTCGCAACTGCACCAACGTCCTTGCGCAGATGGATTTCATTGTTTATGGTAGCAATTCCCGCCGAGTCATAGCCCCGGTACTCGAGCTTAAGCAAGCCGTCGTACAACAAGGGTGCAGCCGGGCAAGATCCAACGAAACCTACGATACCGCACAAGATCAGAACACCTAAACGAAAAAATACTTAAAAAGCCGAAAAAACAAACCGGCTTTGAAAAACATTGGAGGGGTTTTGTGAAACAGTATACCCAGCAGTTTACGGTTAATAAACGCCGTTAATGATTTTTTGATAAAACCTGAAACAACCGCAAAGCTTTTAAAAACAAATTAACCCTATAACTATCAAATTGTTGATAGTATTATCAAAATGATTCAAATGACTGCTAAACTGATTGATGGAAACAAGGCGCTGGACGCCAAGCTGGTTGACGCAAAGGCGTTGAGCGTGCTTACGGAAGACCGCTTGCGCATACTGCGGGCGCTCGGGAACGAATCGAAATACCCGGCGGAAGTGGCTAAAGAGCTGAAAATGCAGGTGCAGACCGCGTACTACCACTTCCGGCTGTTGAATAACGCGGGGCTCATCGAACTAGACGAGTACGCCGCAAAAGGCGGTGCGCTGGCTAAGAAGTTCAAGTGCACTACGGACGCGCTTGCAGTTGTTTTGCGCGACAAGTGGAGGCCGCTGGCGTTGAAAAAGAAAAAACCGCCGGATTTCCTCGAGCCGTTCATTAGCGACGGGGTCCTGGATGCGAAAATGATTATCGGTGCTCCGGAAGCGCACGGGAAATACCGGGCTCGCGGGAGCGAGTATTCGGCAGTGGAATTAGCGATGTATCTCGGCTCTCTCGCGTCTTTCGAGCACCCGTTGTATTACCTGGATACGCGCGTGAAGGAGGAAGTGCTGAAAAACAACTTGATTCTGGTTGGCGGGCCGAAAGTCAACATTGTAATGGAGAAAGTCAATGCGCACCTGCCGATTCGCTTCGAGGACAAGACTTTCGACATTTACTCTACGCTGTCGCACAAGAGGTACGGCGAGGAAGTCGGAATTCTGGAAGTCGCCGAGAATCCGTTCAACAAGAAAAAGAAAATGCTCGTAATCGCGGGCTTGAACCAGTGGGCAACGCGCGTTGCTGTTCTCGCTCTGCTGGAGCACGAGAAGACAATCGCGGCAGGCAACCACTTCGACTCGGGCGCCATAGCTAAAGTCGTGCAAGGATTCGACGAGAAAGGCGACGGTATTGTGGATACTGTGGAGTTCCTGGAATAAAAAAGACGGTTCGAAGGCAGGAATATATACTGCCTCGCAACTGGTTATCGTAAGGAGGGATTGAAATGACTAGAGAAATCCACAGATTGATTGATAACGTACAGAACGCGAGGGAACACTTCAACTTCGAATCAGGAACTTACCGAAAGCCTTATGAAAAACAGCAAAAAGGAATAAACGACTTGGGCGGAACCATGGTGGCTCTCGGCGGAGAAAAAAAACAGTACATCAGAGGCGTGCTTCACAAGCCAGGAGGCGTTCTTGTTTTTGAATCAACGCCCAACAAGAGCCGATTAAGCGTGCAAACCGACGTTTCAAGAGCAAAAGCGCTTAGAAACATAGCAACAGTCCTGATAGGCAAAGAACGTGTGACCAAAGAGACCAATCCGATGGAAGGAAATCTTACTGCGTCTTTTGAAGAAACGATGCAAACTCTTTTCCGCGTTCCGGAAAAGGCAAAACGCAAGAAAGCCGGATACAAGACGGCCTACGGCGAGATTCAACGCAATCCGGATACGGTCAGCCTTGACATTCACGGCCTGAACAAGCAACAACTGACTGCTCTCGTTAATGCCGTTGCCGTACACGTAGAAAAGTAGGCGTCAAACCAAGCCTAGTAGAACCGCAATCAACGCCATTCTAGTGGGCACGCCGTAGTGCGCCTGCTTGATGTACACTGAACGCGGATCTCCGTCGACTTCAACGCTGATTTCATCCACGCGCGGCAGCGGGTGCATCAGCAAAGCGTCTTTCTTGAACGAGTACATCAAC
>JAZDMM010000115.1:0-3177 GCA_043800965.1 Microcaldota archaeon
CCGAAACCAGTTACTCCCGAGAAGAAACCCGTTTTCAAAATCGAAAAAGAAGAAAAACCAAAACAACTCGCCCCGAAAATCGGCATCTTCAGCAAAATCAAAAGCGCTTTTTCATCCACAGTCACGATTCAAGAAAGCGAAGTCACGCCATTGCTTAGCGACCTAGAGATGGCGTTACTCGAAAGCGACGTTTCCATGGACACCACGCAAGCGCTAGTCGACGACTTGCGCACGCGGTTAGTCGGCAAGCAAATCCCGAAAAACCAGTTGAACGACGCAGTCAAGGAGGAAGTGCGCAGTGCTCTGCTCGACTTGTTGCGCCAGGAAGAGCTTGACCTCGTCTCTTTCATCAAGGAAAAACCGAAGCCCGTTAAGATTCTATTTCTCGGCCCTAATGGCGCCGGTAAAACAACGACCATAGCAAAGATAGCCCGCTTGCTTCAAGACGCCAGCTTGAAATCTGTTATTGCAGCTAGCGACACGTTTCGCGCTGCCGCCATCGAGCAAAGTGTTTTTCACGGCGACAAGCTCGGCGTCAAGGTAGTCAAGCACAAGTACGGCGCTGACCCGGCTGCAGTTGCTTTCGACGCTATTGAACACGCTAAAGCCAATGCAATCGACGTTGTCTTAATTGACACCGCGGGCAGGCAGGAAACAAACCTTAACCTCGTAAAGGAAATGCAGAAAATCAACCGCGTCATTAACCCCGACCTCCGCGTCTTTGTGGGGGAAGCAATCGCCGGGCACGCACTTGTGGAGCAGCTTAAGAAGTTCAAGTCTGACGTTGGAGTTGACGCTATTGTTCTCACGAAGCTCGACTGCGATGCCAAGGGCGGCTCTTCCTTATCAATCGCCCACGAGGCAGGTGTTCCCGTTTTGTACGTGGGAGTCGGCCAGGAATACGGCGACCTCAAGCCGTTTGACCCGGAGTGGCTCGTTAAGAACATTATTGAGAATTAGAATGTTGAAAAAAATATTTTCAAAACCCGTTGCATTGGTTGAGTCAGTCGTCGGGCTGGTAATTATTCTCGCGTTAACGCCCTTGCCGTTTTTTTCCGAAATAACCTCGGCTAACTTAGCGTTTTTGAACAGCTCGTTTTCAGTGCGAAGCGCCATGGAGTCAGCAGCGTTCGTTGGCATGTTGGCTGTTTTGTTTATGTTTGCATTACTTGCGTTATTCGTGCTGATTGTGGCCGTGAGCTTGATTTTAGGAAAGTTCGGGTCTGAAAAGACCGCGTCCCTGCTGGATAAGATCGCACAAGCCAGCGAGGCAGTGGCTGATTTCGCCGACAGCTTGGGCGCGTTTAGTGAAGACGTGTTGTGCGGAATATTTTACGGAGTAATTTGGTGGTTTTTGTTTAGCCAGTTTGCAACTAAGTCCTTGTTTTTCAACGCCGGGGAAGTCAGCGCTCTAGGCTGGTTTCTGCTCTTGTCTGGAGCGCGGGGTTACGGCTTGCACATTAACTTAGTCGAACGGCTTAATCTCATTAGAAAACAAGTAAACTAGGTGTGTTATGAACGAAAACTCGACGATTGAACGAGGCAGTAGAGCAATTGCTTGGTTAGAACTTGCGTTTGGGGCTTTGCTGCTGCTTATCGCGCTTACTCCGCTTAAGAACGTTTTTGCACCGGCTATCTCTGTTCTCAGCGCTTTTTTCTCTTCAAACGAAATGGAATTTTTAGTCCTTGCCTCTTTCAGCTTTGGACTTCTGTTAGCCACGTTGTTATCTGTCTTGTTGGTTATCGGCTTGGTCATAACCATAACGTACCTTATCTTGTCTTTGATTGCTCCCTTGAGAAACGTCTTAACGCGTAATGCAGATTCTTTTACGGGTTTTATTGAAAAAATAGGTGGCGCAGCGTACCCCGTCCTTCTTTGGCTTGCTCTCTTGGCTTACGACGTTTTCAAAGCGTTTTTAGCGTCGCTGGTTACTTTCACGGTTTATTCCTTTTTGTTTAAAACCGATTTAAGCAACGCGGCTTCAGCAATCATGTTTTTCGGCTGGTTGTTCGCGATTCCAGCTTTTAAAAAGCTTCACTGGCCGCGAATAAGGAAATGGCTTTGGATGTCCGACTACAGGAAATAACCCCCTCGTGAATTAGAACGAGAGCTTGAAGTCAAACCGCTTCTCCTTATCCAGCACGTTCACTTTGCTTTTGACTTTTTTGCCGGTTAAGCCAGTCAGGAAGCCGTCGAACGAGCCCAGGAAATATTTTGATACGCCGATTTGCTCTACTTCCGGCGTCCAAGGGAACCCTCGCACAGTCACCTCACGCCGGCCCGTTGCTTCAACCAAGCCCCAGCCGAGCGTTGTGAAGAACCTGCACGCGTACTCGAGTTTGTTTCCAGTGCCGCCTTTCTTCTTAACCTTCTTGCCCAGCTCCTCGAACGCCTTGAAAACCGGCTTGTAAAACAACTTCGGCGCTTTGGATTCGGGAATAAAGAGAAACGAGGCTTCTATCTGGAAGAATAAATCGTTTTGAAACTCCAAGGTCGTAGCTAAACCGTCGGCCAAAGGGAGCTCGAAAAGCGGTTCGATATTTGAATCAACAGGCGTATTTGCTTGGTTGTATCGTTTAGTAAACGGCACAGGCTTTACGTTCGGGTACTTGAAATCGATTTTAGGCAGGTTTTTTGCAGGTGCAGACACTATCTCGCTTTTGAAGCCGAAGGGACCGCAAGCGCCTAGCTTATTGAAACACTCTATGGTTTTATCGCGACAGAAGAAAGCCCAGTAACCAACCCACGAGCCTTGCATGAACGCGCTTTTACCGAGCTTGCGCATAATTGGCGTGTTTTCAAGCTTGATCGCGCAACGACGATTGCGCCAACTCACGAGAACGCTGGACTTCATCCCATAAGCAACCGCGAAATACCGGTTCATTCCCTGCATTAAAGCATCGCGCAAAACAAAGGCAGCTGAAGGCAATTCCAGCCACTCGCCGTAACGCCAACCCGCTTCCTTGGCTCCACCGTAAAGAAAATCCCGCTTGCCCGCCTTCGAAAACGCCTTTTCAACGCCGATTAACGCTTTTTCGTTAAGGTAGATGTTGCGCAATAAAACGCTTGAAAACTTCTCGCAACAAAAACCCGGGCGGCTGATTACGCCCGTGTTGAAGTAATCGTCTACTTGCCTTAACAGGAAATCCGGCGCTACAACGTCCTCAAACCACTTC
>JAZDMM010000135.1:0-10473 GCA_043800965.1 Microcaldota archaeon
CCCCCGCCTGCTTCAACTCCAATTGCGCTTGAAAACCCGTTTGCACGCGTTCTTTTTCAAGCGCGTCAATTGCTTTCTGCAAACGGTCGTGAAAATCAATTGAATCCTCTAAAACGCGGTCTTCGCCAATCAATCCGTTAACCGACTGCACCATTTGCGCTGCGTCTTCGCTGAGAGAACCAAAGGAATACCAAACCGCATTGACTTTTTCCGACGCATTAACCGTTTTCTTTCCTAGACCGGTTCCCTGGCTTCTCTTGTTTGCAACATCTCTTTCAATTTCATCCAATTCGGCAAGCACTCCGGCTGCTTCTCCCGCGTAATCGTCGTCAATCATGTTCCGCAATTCTTCCTGTTTTTTATCTATTGCCTTGAAGCCAGCTCTCGCGCTTTCAACCGCGTAGTTCAACGCTGCAACGCCGTGCGAAAAACAAGAAAACGAGTAATAGCCGTAAATCGCCGGGCTGTTTGCCGGAATAGTAACCAGTTGCGCGAGCGCGTCGCCGCTTGCAAGCAGGAGCTCCGCATTAGCCTGCCGTGCGTGAGCCGTGCTTTCACTGAACGACGAATCGTTGCGCGCACTGCTCGTGACTTGAACCGGCTGCAAAAAACCAGCGCAAGGCTTCGACAAGACAAGCAAGTGCAGCGTGTCAGGCGAGCCCGTTTCAAGAACGTGCGAGTACTCGCTTAACCCGCACGCTAGGGGCGTTAAAACCAGCAGCCAAAACAACAGCCGCACGCTAGAAGTCGGGTGAAAGCGTTTTTATTGGTTGCCGCGTTTTTCAAGAATTCCGTTGGTTTGACGCTTTTTTCGTTTCCTTCACCGCCTTGTTTAAATTCGATGGTGTCTTACTTGCCTCATGGCTAAAAGCAAGAAGGATTTAGGCAGGCATAAAAGCAACGCCCGAGCCAAGATCGCGGAACTCGAGAAGAAAGCGTTCATGGACCCGTTGAAGAAGAACGCTGCGTTGCACGAAGAGCTGGCGAGACTCAAGAGTGAACTTAACGAATAGTGATTCAACGAGCCTCGCTTTACGCGCCGCGTCCTTTTGTCTTGAAAACTAAACCGTTTAATACCCGCGTTCGTTAATTGGTTTCGGTGATGTCCGTGCGTTTGTTGGTTGCGTTAATCGTTGTTTCATTGCTGTTAGTTGGCTGCGCTCAAGAACAGCCTGCCGCGCCTTCGGTTCAGGCTTCCGAACAGCCGGTTGTTTTGCCGTCTACGGAACCTGCTTCAACTCCCGAGCTTCCGTCGGTTGAAGTGGAACAGCCGAAATTATTGAACTTCAACAAGCCGGACTTGCCTATCGTAATCAAGTATTATTCCAATTGGGATGTTGCGGAAAATCCGGCTGACGACGTTTTGGTTTCTTTTACCTCCCCTAAGGAAACGGCGTTGGACGCAATGCGGGAAAGCCTTATGGTTATGGTCAGCAACTTCTCTAGCAGTCCGGTAACGTTAGACGAATATACCCTCATGTTGAACGAGGAATTGAATGAGACAATTGACGATGCGGAGCTGCTAGAATCCAAGAAAACCACTATCGCTGGCGAACAGGGCTGGAAGCTGGTTTACTCGGGTACGGTTGGGAACTTGAGAATCAAGTTCATGCTGGTTTACACGATTCAAGACGACGTTCTATACGACTTGACTTACAACGCCGAGGAATCGAAGTACGCCGAATACCTGCCGATTGCCAAGGAAATGATTGACTCGTTTGAAATACGCTGATGGCATGGACTTGGAGGAAGGCCGGTTGTTAGTGCGTTTCGCGCGTACCACCCCTTTTCTTTGGGAAAGAAAAGGTGCGGTAGTCCGCCAAAAGAAAGCGTGGTTGCATGAATCTTGAGGAAGGCCGGTTGTTAGTGCGTTTCGCGCGCAAGACAGTTGAGCATTACTTGACCGGCGTCGAGCTGCCGGATTCGCTGGTTTCCGAACGCGAGGACGAGAAGCGCGGCGTGTTCGTTTCCCTTCACACTCATCCGGATCACCAACTCCGCGGCTGCATTGGTTTTCCACTGCCAGTTTACTTTTTACACGAAGCGGTTAAGAAAGCCGCGTTGTCGGCTGCGTTCGGCGACCCGCGCTTCGACCACTTGCACGCGCGCGAATTTCCGAACGTGGTTTTCGAAGTCAGCGTTTTGTCAGTTCCGAAAGAAATCGAAGCAAAGCCGGAAGCGATTAAAGTAGGCCGCGACGGGTTAATCATCGAGCACCGCGGGCACTCGGGCTTGTTGTTGCCTCAAGTACCCGGCGAATTCGGGTGGGATGAAACGGAATTCCTGGAAAACGTATGCCGTAAAGCAGGGCTGCCGCCGGGCGCGTGGAAGCACGACGGCGTGGTTCTCAAGAGTTTTCAAGCGAACGTTTTCGAGGAAACCGAGCCTGACGGTGAAGTCGAAGAAAAGTAAAAGTCTTTATTCCGCTTTCTCGTAATCAGTTCGGTGGGTTAATGCGGTTTTTCAAGCACGGCGATTCGTTGGCTATTGTCTTGCCCGAGCCGTTGCGCCAGAAGCTCGGCGTAAAGGAAGATGAGGATTTCGAGTTCATCGAGTTGAACGACGGTATTGTTCTTTTGGTTTCGAAAAAACTATTGTCGGGCTGGGCTAAGGACAAGGTGTTCAGCGAGATTTCCTACCGGTTGAAGGACGGCGCAGGAGACAAGGACGAGACGCTTCAACTGCTTTCCAAGCAAGGCTTCTTCATTATTTCGCGCGCGGGGGAAGCCAAGGCTTTGAGCGAAAAGTTCGAGCAGGAAATTAAAGCCGGTAACGTGATTGGCGCGCGTTCATTCGATAAAACGTTTTACATCGTTGACAAGAACTATTTCGTGCGCGTTTCCCAGAAAATGCGCAAGGCACTGGCTGCGCGTCCTTTGACTATTTCCGCTTTGGCTGACGAAATCAAGGAGTCGGTTAACGGGTGCAAGGCGGTTGTCGAAGTATTGCGCGAGGAAGGCGAGTTAATAGAGAAGAAGAAGGGAGAGTTCGCTTTAGTTTCGTAGGAGGGAGGTCGGCGGAGTAAGCGCCGGAGGGAACCTGGGTTCCCGCCTTCGGCTTACAGCGCTTGAATCAGTATTTCGAGCACTATTACTACCGCGGCAAATGCAATGACCGCGCGCGGGTCGAGCTGAATGTTGCTGGAGCTAACGTCGTAAAAACGCATTAAGCCGGTTGAGCTGCTCGGCGCTTGAATCTTGTTCTCTGCCATGAATTATTTTCGCTAATCAAAGTATTTAAATGCGTTGCATTCAAAATAGGTTTTGACATGGCTTACGGACCCCCGGCGTACGGCGCTCCCCAGCAGCCGACTAATTGGCTCAAGGAAGCTTTTCACGTTTTATTGGCAATAGTGCTCGTAATAGTAGTTTTAGTGCTTTTGACGCGCTTTCAGTGGATTCACTGCAGTCAGGTTCCGGGAGTGAATTGGTGCGAGATTTACTGCGACAACATCATTCAAAAATCTTCTCGCGTTGCAGTTGTTTACGACCCGGCTGCAGCCGGCGATTCAATAGGCAACGCTACGCTGTTGTCTAATATTTTGTCGCGGCGGCGCGGCATTACCTTGGTTCAGCCTTATCCCGTTAGCCAAATGAGCGCGGGCTTGTTAAAGAGTTACGATTTGGTAGTGCTTGAACAGGCGCCGCGCTTGACGTTCAAGCAAGTGGATGCTTTGCTTGGTTACTTGGATTCCGGCGGCACACTAGTGTGGGTCGGTGATTCGGCGTCCGAGCTTTACTTGAGCGAGGAGGATTTGGCGCTTGCGTTGCAAAGGAATGCTACCGAACCCGGTTCTTACGAGGAAATTGTCAAGATGGTTAACAATTCTTACGGCTTCGGTTACTTCGGCGACCGCGCTTTGCTTGCGCGTTTTGTGGGCGAAGTTAACGTGACTGAAGCTGTTACGCTTAGCTTGGTTGACACGGACCACCCGATTACGGGCGGTATTTTCTGGGAGTTTGAAACCCTGCCCATGAAGCAGTTCGCTTACGTGAGCGAGAACCCTGCGGGAGTCGATAAAATTGCGGTGTTGAAGTACAAGAACAAGGAGTACCCCGCGATTTTAGAGACGCGTTACGCCGGGAAAGTGGTTTACTTCGCTTACCCTATTGAAGCCACGAATTCCACTTCTTTGATGGATAATCTGCTCGATTACTTGCTTCCGTGTTAAGGCGTTTGACTTGTTGAAGGCGGCTAAGGAATACGTTGCGAGTGTCGAAAAAGAGTTAGGGCCCGAGTTGTTTTCCGGCGCTTTGGTTGTCGGGAGCGCTGTTTTTTCCAAGAGGCCTAAAGATGTTGATTTGCTGGTAGTTACCCGCAGGCCTCTGGAAAAGCACGAGATGAGCCGCTTGGTTGACCACTACCATTCTTTCGAAAAGCGTACGGGCACTCATCTGGTTATTGAACCGGTTTTTCTTTCGTCTGGAGACTTAAAACTTTTTTTGAATCAAAAATGGGTTGGCTTAAAAGATTTAAAGTCGGTTCAAGGAACGCTTTATCGTTCAATGCTTGGCTTGAAAACAAGGGTTTTGCGTGACAGCCCGGAAGTAGCGCGTTTAAGGGATTTGGCTAAAGGGAAAATAACGCGGCTTGATAAGAGTTTGTGGCTCGCGAAGCGGGTTTACGCGGGCTTGCCGGATTCCGCGCAGAGGCAGTTGTATAGCGATGTTGCGTTGCACCTGCGTCAGAAAGCGGATCCCTACCGCGTATTGAAAGAACACCTTCCTAAAGCCAAGCGCTTGTCTTTAACTCATTTAGAAGAGCCATTGCACTTTTTAAAGAAAGACGAAATCAACGGCTTTGCATTAGGCATCGTGCTTGCCGGCGACCAGTCGCTTAAGCGGCCGGGGAGGGCCAGCCAGCTTAGCGCACTAGGCCTGGGCATCGCAGAAATAGGGCATTAGCCTTTGCAACCCTTTCGCCAAGCTTTTTAAATAGCCTGAAGTAACATATTAATTCATACAATTATGTTGGTGATGCGGGAATGAAGAAAGGTCAGACAAAGAGTTACGGAGAGAGCTTGATTCCACTGATTTTGATAGTGATTCTTGGCTTGTTTATCGCAGCCAAGTTTGGTTACGTTGACTTGAGCGGGGTTCCGTTCCTTGGAGAACTTTTCGGCACTTCGTTCCTGAAAGTCATCGTGGTCGGACACGCTTCCCCTGAAATGGAGGCGTTGATGAAGAGCGAGGACTTTGCGTTGGCGGGAGTTACTTACGCCGGTGACTTGCCTCAGCAAAGCGTGATTTCAGCGGACGTATTGAAGAACTTTGACATAATCATTGTTCAAGGAACCCGCATTTGCGACCGGCCCGCGAGAAAAGCGCTTGGCGATGCGGTGAAAAGCGGCAAGAAAATGATTTTAATCGCTGACGCGTGCACCGCTGTTTCCGACGACGTTAACGCCGGTACTTGGGACCTTGGTATCGGGAGCTTGGGTGACGTTGTTCCCGCGACTTACAGCGGAGTTTTAATGCACGAGCGCACTGGATCAGGCTGGACTAACGTGAACCAGGGCTCGTTCAAGATCATCGCGGTAGACCACCCGATGTTCAACGGCATCTTCAACCACGAGTTCAGCGGCACCGTAATCAACGTGTTGCCTAAGGCGAATTCGGATGTGCTGGCTTACATTGACCAGTACGCTGGTTCGGTGACTGCACCCGCGACTTTCGGAATAATCGAGAGCAAGGGTTTCATGGGCGGCAAGACGCTTTACTTCGCGTTTGACCCGTCTACCAACGTGAACACTGCAATGGGTTCGCGCAACATGTTCATGAACGCCTTGCTTTACTTGAAGGGCGCCAAGGGTTGAGTTCTTCAACCCCTTCCTTCACGTCAAATCCCATGAATTTGTCGTGCGCCACAAACGCCCTGCGTTTGTGTGCGTTTCTTTTTCAATTTCGCCTAGCGGAGGGTTTGCTTAAAAAACCGCTTCATCCATAATACTTTGACTTATCCATAACAACAACTACCGGGGTGCTAACAACTATGGAAAAAACGAACGAACAAGCAATTTCAGACAATCTCGAAGCAGCTGAAAAACAAGCGCCTGCGCCGCGCAGCAGGGAACCGCGCGACAATAAAGTGTACGTAGGCAAGCAAGACGTGATGACTTACGTTCTGGCGGTGGTGTCGCAATTCAACCACGCTAACGTGAGCTCGGTTACGATCAAGGCGCGAGGCAAGGCAATCAGCACCGCGGTTGACGTGACTCAAATAGTGAAAAACCGCTTTATTTCCTCGCTGAAAATAACGGATTTCAAGGTTGAAACCGAGGAACTTCAGTCGGAAGACGGTTCCATGAGGAAAGTCAGCAGCGTCACGCTGGTAGTCTCGAAATAACACGCAAAACCTTAAATGCCTCTTTTTCCCCATTAATAGCGGAGGCATTCAAATTGCAGCTGCCATTATGCGTCAACTGCGTTACTTCGGAAACTTATTGTCCGTCTTGCCAGCAGAAGCTCGATTCCGGCGCAGTATCGGGAACCGAACGCAAGCTTTGCGAGAAAATCTCCATTTACGCCCAGCGCTTTCCGTTGTCTAACGCCTGTTTCACTAAGGCCCTTGAAGTCGGCGACACCGTGGTTGTTTTATCCACTCAGCCCGCGGCTTTAATCGGCCGTAAAGGCGCTTTAGTGCTGTTGCTGACGCGCGATTTCAAGAAGCGCTTCAAGATAATCGACCCGAACTCGCACCCGAGCCTTTTGATTCAAGAGCTCATCCTGCCTGCGCGTTCCCTGGGCGTTAACACGATTTTCAAGCCAGGCGCCCGCGAGTATAAAGTGCGCGTGCCGTACCACCAGAAAAAGCTGCTTCCCTTTACGCCAGCAGACTTTTCTAATGTGTTAAAGCAGTTGAACGTCGAAGCGTCAATAGTCTTCGAGTAACTCACTTGGCTAAATACGCTTTTCTCTTGTTTCCGGAAACTTCTCGATAGCGTAGCGCAGCATTGTTCTCGGCATTTCCTTCGCGTGCTTTTTCAAGAATTCCTCTTCAACGCGCAAGTCCTTGTTTCCAATCTCGCGTAGCATCCAGCCAACCGCCTTGTGAATCAAGTCGTGCTTGTCGTTTAACAACAGTTCGGCAATGGCGAGCGCATCCTTGAACTCGCCGTGCTTAATGAACATAAAACACGACAAAACCGCTATCCTGCGTTCCCAGAGGCTGCTTGATTTCGCCAGTTTGTAAAGCACGCGCCGGTCTTTGTCCAACAGCCAGCTTCCAATTATCTTCGGCGCGGACAAATCGATTAAATCCCAGTTGTTGATGTTCGCCGTATTTTTCAGATACACTTCGACGATTTCTTTCCTTTCCTTCTCTCCCGTTTTCTCAAATCGGTTAACTAAAATAAACAACGCAACCATTCGGTGCTCGTGCACCTTGCTTTTCAACAGCGCTTTAACTTCAGCCAGCGGCAGTTCTTTGAACTTGCTCGCCACGCCTCGCTGAACCGGTACTTTAATGCCTAGAAAAACGTCTCCTTCGCCGTACTCTCCTTTCCCCGTCTTGAAAAAACGCTGTAAGTTCTTGGCTTGAGCGGGGTCGGCTAGCGTTTGCAGTTCGTTTTCAACGTCTTTAGAATTAGCCATTTTCGCACCGCGTGTTTTTTTCTTTTGGCGGTGCAGCACCTCTTTCTTTTCTTTGGCAATGCAAGACCTTTTCTTTTCCTAAAAGAAAGGGCTTGCAAAAGAAAAGGGGCTGCAAGTGGGCCCGCAGGGAATCGAACCCCGAATCTATCGCACGTCAAGCGATCGTCTTAGCCATTCGACTACGGGCCCTAAGCCGCGGATGGGGCACCACTCTCGTGGTTCCCCCTCGGAGCTTACAGAACAAAGCTCCGCTTTGTGCTGCCCTCGGATGCTTCGCATCCTACGGGTTCCTCCGACTCTCCCTCCACGTTGCGCGGACGGGAATGGGAAGTGGACCTGTCGGGAGTTTCACACCGTTGCGTGTTCCGCGTGTTTTCTTTGGCGGACCACAGCACCTTTCTTTTTGAAAAGAAAGGGGGTGGTGTTTTGAACCCGAAGCCTCCACAATGCCAATGTGGCGATCTTTAACGGCGCTTTCCTCTTCGAGTTATAGCGCTACCGTTGATCTACAGGCCCGAGATTAAAGTATTGTGCCGTAAAGTGTTTTTAAGCTTACGCGGGCGAGACGTAAACCACGGTGTCGCCGCGCAACAGCACTGTTCCGAGCTTGCGCTTTAACTCGCCGGCTTCAAGCTCTTCCGCGTTCTCCAGTACAACGTTCATGTGCACATCGAAGCTCGCGAGGTTTCCGCGCACTTCGGTTGCCCCCTTCACTTTTACTAAGACGTTTTTGTTTAACGCTGCGTTTAAAACGTCGAATGGTCTTTTTTCAGTCACTTTTACTGCACCTCTTTTTTAAAAAAATAAACGTTAAGCCGGGAGCGCGGGCTTCTTTTTATGGAATAAATTAGCGAAAAAGTCCTTCATTTTCTGGAAGAAGCCCTTGCGCGGCAAGGCTTGCTTGATTCTCTGGCCGGTTATGCGGCTAGCCAAGTCGATTATTCCCTTGGTGAATCTCGAGTCAGGCGCCTGGGTTACGACCGGCACTTGCGCGGCTGTCGAGCGCCGGACTTCCTTGTCTTCAGGCAAGGAAACGAGAACCGGAATTTCCATTATGGATTCCAAGTCATCCCTCCGGATTTCCGTCTTGTCGCCTAAAACCATGTTGACTATGACCCCGGTTATCTTAACGCCCTCGCGTTCCGCTATTGTCTTGGTTTTCAAGGCGTCGGCGAGCGACGCCGGGTCAGGCGTGAGAATTAATACGAGTTCCTTCGTGCTTTGCATTGCAGCCATTGCATCCGGCCCGAGGCCCGGGGGGCAGTCTATCAACACGAAGTCGTTTTGCTCTTCCAGCGCTTCAATTGCTTCCTTTAATTTCGGGTAATCGATTTCGCTTAGCTTGGTTAAGTTTAACCCCGACGGAACGTACTTCAACCCGTGCGGGCCTTCGTAAACCGCGTCCTTGACTTGGTTTTCGCCTGCGAGCACGTTGTTGAGCGTGATTGGGGTTCTTTCAACGCCGAGCATTACGCCGATGTTAGCCATTTGAAGGTCGGCGTCAACAACCACCACGCGTTTTCCGGCGAGCGCCAGGACTAAACCCAGATTCAAGGCAATAGTGCTTTTGCCGACTCCGCCTTTACCGGATGCGAATGCAATGCTTTTCAACCCGCGTCTTCCTCCAGTTTGTCTAAAGCCTCGCTTTTGTTTGAAGCCATTTTTTTCAATCCGCCTAGCTTGAATTTCTTAAGCAAGTCTTGTTTTTCTTCCTTTGGTTTGTTCTTTATCTGGTCCTCGAAGAACGGTGAGAACTTGTCGGGCTTGATTCTCTTCAAGTCGCTTTCAGGCGGCACGAACACGAGGTCTTCGTTAACCGCGAGAGTCAAGTGAATCTGGTCTTGCTGAAGCAGAACCAAATCAATGACGCCTTGAGGCGCTGACACTGCGTTGATTATTCTTTGAAACGCGTCGGAACCAGCGTACTTTCGGTTGAACGACAAGTACTCGTAATGGCAGCCGACGAACTTGCCGGTGTCGAATAAAACAGTTCCTTCCTCCAACCCGCTTATTCCCTTGACGCAAATCGCGAGATAGCCGTTGAATTTCTTTTTCTGGAGTTCGTCAAGCAGGCTCGCGAAGTTTAAGCCGGATAAATTCATTCCCGTTTTAATTGTTTTACCGCTGGGCAGGTTCAACTCTTTTTACCTCGCTGAAATAGTGTTAAAGCATTACCGTAGCTTTGTTTTAAAGGATTGCTAACGCCTATTCCCGCAAGTTGATTACAATGTCGGCGGTGTTCCTCAGCGCAGTGCTGAAGTCCGGCTCGGTTCCAACCACTATTGTCTCGAGCCCTTGTTCTTTTGCCTTGGTGAGAACCGGCTTGAAGTCGCTGTCTCTGGAAACGATTGCTATTACGTCTATTTTCTCCTTGAACATGAACTCGGTTGCATCAACTGCCATGGCAACGTCAACGTCGCTAGGCACAATAACAGTGTCAAAGCCTTGGTTCGTAATCGCTTCGATTAATTTATCGCTCGCGTACTGGTCGAGGAAAACGCGCGCCACCTTCAAATTCCCGTGCTTTTGCAAGCGCTTCTTGATTTTGTCCAAGTCAATGTTAAGCTCTTTCCTCAGCATGTTCGGCCCGTCAACGAAGCACGCGATGTTCTTCACTTCCTTCTTCTTCATCATTTCCTTGAATTTATCAAATACAGACGTCATTCTCCCACCTTTAAACCCCGAAAACAAACTTGAAATTCGATTCAATTGCTTTTTCCGCTTCGTTCAAACCCAAGCCGCGCGCTTCAGCAAGCGCTTGATACGCCTCTAAAACGTTAGCCGGCTCGTTCCTCCCGCTCCCCCACAGGAATGGGGAATCGGTTTCAAGCAGTAACCTGCTTGACTCCGCGTCTTTGAATATCTTAGTTCGATTCTTGCT
>JAZDMM010000038.1:0-6841 GCA_043800965.1 Microcaldota archaeon
GGACGTGATAGTATTCGACGACGTCCTGGGCATGGGCACAAAGGCAAAGAAATTGCGCGATGAAGGAAAATACGTTATCGGCGGAACCCCTTACACCGACAAGCTCGAGGACGACCGGGCGTTCGGCCAAGAGGAATTGAAAAAGGCGGGAGTGGGAATCATTCCGTACCAGACCTTTGACTCGTTTGAAAACGCAATTGCGTTTGTCGAGCAGAATCCCGGCAAGTACGTAATCAAGCCGAGCGGGGAAGCGCAGAATTACAAAGGACTATTATTCATCGGCGAGGAAGACGACGGCAAAGACGTTATTCAAGTGTTGAACGACTTGAAAAAAGCGTGGCCCGAGAAAGTCATTTCTTTCCAGCTGCAAAACAAGATTTCCGGAGTCGAAGTCGCGGTCGGCGCGTTCTTCAACGGAAAGGAATTCATTTACCCCATTAACGTCAACTTCGAACACAAGCCGTTGTTCCCGGGAAACCTCGGGCCTTCTACGGGCGAGATGGGGACTGCCATGTTCTGGAGCGGACCCAATCGAATATTCAACCAAACTCTCAAGAAAATGGAAGCAAGGCTCGCTGAAGAGCACTACGTCGGTTACATTGACATTAACTGCATCGTAAACGGCCACGGCATTTACCCTCTGGAATGGACTTCACGCTTCGGCTACCCGACGATAAGCATCCAGCAGGAAAGCATGCTCGCGCCAATAGGGGAATTCTTTTACGAAATGGCTAAAGGAAACGCTGCCAAGCTGAAAGTGAGGAGCGGCTTTCAAGTCGGAATCCGGCTCGTAGTGCCTCCGTTTCCGTTCAAGGACCCGAAAACGTTCGAACAGCAGTCCAAGGACTCGGTCATCACATTCAAGAAAGGCAGGAACGAGGGCGTTCACATTGAGGACGTAAAACTCAAGAACGACGAGTGGGTGGTTACTGGAACAACCGGAGTCGTGATAATCGTTTGCGGAATGGGCCCGACCATGAAACAAGCGCAATCCCAGGCTTACGGCCGCATCAAAAACATCATAATCCCGCACATGTACTACCGTACGGACATCGGCGATCGGTGGTACGAAGACAGCGACAAGCTGCACACTTGGGGCTACTTGAGAGAAATCTAGATTTTTATCCCGGTCAAGCGGAGCCAAACCCAGAATACTACGCCCGCGTCAACGAACCAAAGCGAAACGTGGACCGCTCCGAGAACCGCATCGCCGAAGTAGATTCCGGCAAGCAAAGTGAAGAACAAGCGCACCAAATTGAAAAACAGCAAGAAAAGACCGTACCCCGCCACCGTAACCCAATTCGTTTTCTTGGGCGGGTGCGCGAACAACAGCGCAAACAAAAGAATAAGCATGACTAGTCCGGAGCACTCGAAGATTATCAGAAAATTTATGGAAGGAGTCGAGATCAAGGAGCCGCTGGCAGTTGCTTGAACCCCGGCATAATTTAAGGAAACGGTTTCCGCCCCCGCAATAAAATCAGTCAAGGGACTCCAGGTCAAGAAAGACAAGACAAGAAAAGGAATGAAAAACACGGGGAGAAATCTTATCACGAAACCCAAGCGAGCATCCAAATAATTCACCACGGAACGCTTTTCAGCTTCAAACCGTGCGCGAGCGCATTAAACGCCAGGTGAAGCACGTAAGTCAAGACAAGAAGGAAAACCATTCCTTCTACTGAAATCTCAAGCCATAGTTGAGGGTAAAACAAAACCGCGAAAAACAAGGCCGTAATCAGGAAAAGAATCTTGTCTGAAAGCAGTGACGGCTGGCCGCGCTTCATTCCCCTCCTGCGCTTGAAGAAACTACCGAGAACATCTCCAGTCAATGCGCCGAACGCAAGCAGGAAGCCGATGAAAATCTTTTCGTTGATGGAGGAAATGAACGGCGCGAACCACGCCGGAAAAAGCCAAGCCAGTAAAATCGCGGACAGTGTGCCCGCGGCAACACCCACGAAAAAGCCGCGAATTGTTTTCCCTGCTCCGAGCAAGCGATTGCCATCTGACAGCTTCATGCCCCCGTCCAACGGCGTCTTGCCTCCGGAAACAACCGGCGCGCTGTTAGCGAAATAAGCCGGAAGGGCGAATACAACCAATTGAATCCAGTTCAACTCTTTTTCACCGATCGTTATATTAAATTCGGAACGCGCTTTAAAAGCATGAAGTTCGAGCCGCCAATGGAAAGAATTAAAACGAAGTTCGATTAAAAGAAAAGATACCCAAAAATCAAGTGCTTAGAAATGACTGTAAAAGGACACGAACTGGTTTTAAACTGCCAAAAATGCTACAGCGAGAGAAGCTACGGCATTCGGCTGAAGAAAAACGGAAACGACACGCACGAGTGCCCGGTTTGCAAGACGTGTTACAGCGTTACCGGAGACGGCTTCCTGCAAAGGGTTTAAAGGCGTAACGCCCCCTTTTTATTCAGAGTTGATCAACCGTGTTTTTCGATAAAAAGGAATTCGACGAGTCTTCACCCGAGCACCTAGCGCCGCTCATAGACCAGGCAGTTGGAAAAGGCGCGATTTTCGTATTGTTTCACTTTGACGCGCACGGAAGCGACGAGCAAAGCGTTCGCGACTCCCTCATTGACTTCATAGCGCGCTTAAGCAAGGAGCCGGGAGTGATTTATGCATCCGGAGAAATAGAAAAAGCGCTGGAAGACGAAAGCATTTTCTCATGCTGCTCGGAAGTCAAAATCCTAGCAGAGGATTTGAGCGCTCTGCTTAGAATCGCGCTCAAATACGGGCCCATGGCAGTTGAAGTAATCAAGCCGCACAAGCGCGCATTCGATGCAATGGAAATGCAGGCGGTGTTGTTGGACGCGTCCATGACCGCGCAGGAATTCTCTAAATTCGTGCTCGACAAAACCGTTTCCCCTGAAAAGAAAGCAGAGCTCGAAGAACGCCTTAAGAGGCGCGCGGACTGGGGCAGGGAACTCCGCGAAAAAGCCGAGAAAAATCAGTGAACGAAAAACTCGTAAGCCGTTGAGGGAAACCAAGGTTTCCCTCGGCGCTTACTCCGCCGACTCCCTTCCTACGAAAAAGACTCAGTGAACGAAAAGCTCTTCAACCAAAGCCCCGTAAGCCGGCCTCGTGATTCCAACTCCGATCAAGACTCCTAGAACCGTAGCCATGGCAAAACCGGTTACTTCAACTATACCGCTCAAAAGCAAAGGCAGCATTGAAGCAATCGCAACTCCGGCAATCGTGAATACTATAAAGAACGCGCGCGCGAGCTTTTCCTTTGCACTCCGTTCCTGCTCCTCCTCTCCCCGCTTCTTTCTCAAAAGTTCGTCGGTAATAACAATCTGGTTGTCTACTCCGGTTCCGATTAATGCGATAACGCCGGCCATGGCACTCAAGTCAAGAGTCCCGAAGCCGCCTATCAACGCAAGCAGCAACAAGATCTCGACAACGTTTGTTATCAAAACCGGCCAAATCAACCCGAGGTTCCGGTAGCGTATTATGATAACGATCGCAACGCAAACCAGGGCTACGATTATGCCCACGAAACTGTAATACAAAAAGTTCTGGCCAAGCGCAGGCTCGACATTGTAGTAGCTGCCCACGATCGTGCTAACAGGAAGCTTGCCTCCGGTTAATACGCTCTTCAATTCGCGAATTTCGGCAACCGCCGCAGCATGCGCATCCTCGTTCTCGTTGCCTGAAGCGCTCCCGGTAATGCTGTACTGCGTAATCGACTTTGAAACCATGGGTTGAAAACTCAAAACCGGAGCCGAACGCAGCCCGATTGCGCCCCAGGAAAACAACACCGCATTAGGCGTGCCTAGCTGGTTGAACTGAGGCGAAAGCTCCGCGTCCGTTTTCTCGATTATTTTCTTGCCTGGCGCTTCCTCGCCCGGACGCAAGAAATCAAAGCCCGCTGTTTGCAAGCCGCTGATTATTTCCGGATGCGTTTCCTTCAATGAATCGCTCAAGATGACTACGGTTCTACTAGAATTCAGAATCTCTTGCTGCTTGGCTTCGAAATCGCCAACGTAATAAAGAAGAATATTGTCGCCTTCCTTTTCCAAGACATCGTCAATCAAACTCTGGCTGTTGACAGCGTTCAACTCTCCGCCCAACAACGCCTTATCCATTAAAATCAAGGCATTTTCCGGCCTGTCGAGAAACATGAAAACAGGATACCCTTTCTTGCCTTGCGCAACTGTTGAAAACTTTTCCTGGCCCGTCGCGCTTACCGCAAAAGTCAGGCGCCAGTCAACGCGTTCTTCGCTCACGCGGGTAACTTCCTCGCCTGACGGGCCGCCAACCGAGTTAGACAATACGTCGTTGCCGTTCAAGGCCTGTTTTCCGTCTATAACCGCCTCGAACTTTCCTTGCTTTTTCAAAATAGACTCCACGTGTTGAATCGCGCTAGTATCCGCGCGCGGAATTTCCACTATGATTTCCTTATTGCCTAAAGGCCGCACAATCGCCTGCGACAAACCAAATGCATTAATGCGCGTTTTCAGCGTGTCAACCATCAAGCTCATCTGCTCTGGCTCAACCGCGTGCTCGAGCGAAATCGGGATTCTCACTCCGCCGATAAATTCTATTCCGAAATTCAAGTCTAGAGTCTGCGGGTTGAAGTCCTGCAGGAAAATCATGAAAATCGAGAAAGCCGCGACTAGCAAGACGAGTTGAATCTTGCGGTTATGCAGCAAATCCATTAACTTGTTCAAGACGATCCCTTTTGCTCCCGTTCAGCGAACCATAAAATGATCGGTGCATTGCCGCACCACGTGGCAATAAAGTCAACTACCCCGCCAATCACGGCAACCACGCCGATTTGATAGTAAATTCCGATTTGAAGCATTGAAGCTAGCACGGTCAAAACTCCGAACGCGGCAACTGTGGTACAATTCATGGTGAACCCGGTTTTCATGGCATTAAACGCGCGCTCCCTAGGCGAACCCTCCTTGTGCCGGATTACCCGGGTCGTAAGCATTACGTCAGTATCCAAACTGAAACCAATAAGCATCAATAGCGCGGCCACCGAAGCCAAACTCAATGGAATACCCAGCAGCCCCATAACGCCCATTGTAATAACGATGTCCGCTACTGCACCGAAAATAACCGCGAAACTCGGAACCAATTGCCTGAACACCAGGAAGATTAAGGCGCCTGACACGATGAACGCCCAGAGAACCACTTCCTGAATTTTATTGAAAAAGAACTTGCTGAGTGAAGAACCGATTTCCTTGAACGTACTGGATTTTACCGTGACAATCGAAGACACTACGGAAACCAGCTTCTTCCTGTATCCGTCCTTGGCATCTGAAAACGCGGTTTCGGCTAATGCAACCGCTTCGGCGGTTTCCTCGCCTGCATAAAGCCCTTGGCCGGATAATCCCAAAACCTCGTTAGCCTTGTTCAATACCTTGAAGCGGAGTTCGGTTACTTCAACCGCGCCCGAATCATTGTAAAAACTGGCATTAACTTCAGCTTGAACCAGCTGCCGGTCGAATTCATGCAGCTCTATCAACGCTGCTTCGGCTTGAGTCAAATCCTCGTCAAGCGGGAGCTCTACTTCAAAGCCCTTACCAGCCGGGCTCTCGAATGCGCGAACTTCCGCATTAGGGCCGAACTCTGCCGCAATTGCTTGCTTGACTTCGGTAATTTGAAAATCGTCTTGAGCGTAAACCGTGAAAAGCAAACCGCCTTTCAAGTCAATGCCTTGAGGAATCTGGGGAATGAAAAACAACGACGCCGCCATTAACAGCAACGGCACTAGCACTAGAAAACGGTAGTTCTTCCACTCGTAAGGATTCGGTATTCCCAACTGTAAAACCTTCAAAGCGTATTAAGAATGCGCTTACTTAATTTGACCCGCTTTTTTAATAAAGGTTTTCAACGCCTTAGGCAACCGCCAAACCCCCTCAAAAATGAAAAACCCATAAAAACCCCCGAGCGCTTAACTCTTTTCCCGGTAAACACAGGGAAGAAAGACGGGAACGGCGGGCGGCCGTAACCCGTTGTTGAAAGGTGGTTAAGAATGGTCAAGTTGTGGAGATGCGAGATTTGCGGAGACCCTTACGTGGGTGACGAAGCCCCGGCGAACTGCCCGTTTTGCGGCGCTAAACGAAAATTCATCAAGGAAGCAAAGCTGGCTAAAGTCAATTTCGACGTTGAATTGAACGCTAGAGACAAGGCGAACGTGGAGAAAGCGCTCGGTTTGGAAGTGGGTAACGCGGCGTTTTATTTTTGCGCAGCCAAGAAAACCGACGACGGCGAAGGAAAACTTTTGTTTAAGGCGCTCGGCAAAGTCGAGGCAGAGCACGCGAGCATTTGGAAGAAAATACTCAAGCTCGGCAGCGTTCCTTCTGCTAGCGATTCGTGCCATGTTCCTAATATGGAGAACTTGCAGGAATCGCACGACCGGGAAACGCGCGCAATTGAATTTTACCGGAAGGCAGCCGAAGAAGCCGAAAACGCGCGCGTTAAACAGATTTTCGAGGCGCTTGTAGAGGTCGAAACAGACCATCTCAACTTATCCGGGGAGAGGGGAGCTAAATGACGAAATTAAACGAAGTATACGAGTGCAATATTTGCGGTAACATAGTCGAAGTGGTTCACGCAGCCGGCGGCGAACTCGTTTGCTGCGGCCAGCCAATGAATTTGCAGCAGGAGAAAACCACTGACGCGGGTAACGAAAAGCACGTTCCGGTAATCGAGAAGACTGCTGACGGAATTAAAGTCAAAATCGGGTCTATTCCGCACCCTATGGAGGAAAAACACTTCATCGAGTGGATTGAAGTTGTTTCGAACAGCCGCGTGCGTAGAAAGTACCTGAAACCGGGCCAGCCTCCGGAAGCGACTTTCAAAGTTACTTGCAGCGG
>JAZDMM010000058.1:0-4316 GCA_043800965.1 Microcaldota archaeon
CGTGGCGGAGCCGAGTGGAGATTGAGTTGAGCGCGTCTTTAACTATCGCGTGCCGCTCCGGCGCTTTCCTGAACGCATTACGGATGTTCTCCCGTAGTTCCCAAACTCCGACAGGCATTTGATAGCCTTCGTAAATTTCTCTAAAGACGACTACGCGAGCTTGCTTGCGCATTTGCGCGAGTCCCTCGGAACAAGCGAAGCGGCCCGCGTAGTACCCGCCGCCTTCCGTAACCGCGTAATCACTGCGGCCCTCGAACGGCTCGTACTCGTGCGCAATGCTCGGTTTCGATTGCTGGCTAGTCCAAATCGTTTTCGCGGCCCAGGATTCGAATTGCTCGAATTCCCACGGCCCCGGCAAAAGCAGAATCTCGAAGTGATTATAGAGGTATTCGTTCGTGAAAACCAGCACATCGCTAACCGCATCGCACTCCTTGACTTGTCGAATGAAATAATCGCCCATCATTCTATCGGTTGCGGTGATGCCCCAGCGCGTTGGAACTATTTTCTTGTCCTGCTTTTTTCCCAAGAGGCCAGCACTCAACAATTTCTGCAGGTAATAGCAATCGATTCCGCTTGAAACCAACTCAGGCAAAAGCTCGCGAACGCGCACGTCTTCCTCAACCGCGGAATACACTTTGCGCGGAACGCGCGGGTTCTCGGCTAACTCCATTTTTTCTATTCGCGCACTAGGGCCCATTGGCTGGCTGATTGGTGAATAACTCATTGAATAAACCGGCGCGCGATCGAACTCGACTTCCATGTCAACCGTTTTCCGTGACATCACCGCGTCCTGCAAATCGCTTAATAACCGCGTTTTCTGCTTCACGTGCTGCCTGCTGCGGCCTATAACCAAGCTCGAGCGAAAGCGAATAATATCTTCAAAACCCAAGCCGTACCATTTATCCGGCGAATCGTAAATCGCAGCATCGCCTTCGGATACGCTAACAAGCGGGCCAATTGACACGTTCGGGTAATTACTCCAGCCAACAAACGCATTAGGCGGGCTAGGCCCGAACACGTTTTTCGACAGTTTCAAGGCAATTGGGCGTTGAATCTCGATTTTCTCGAGCAGCGGGCAACTACTCAAGCCGCACCACAAGCGGCCTTTACACTGCACGCACATGCGCCCGCCTTGCTTTTCGGCATGCAAATCCTTCAGCACCCTACAGCGCGGGTTATCCCACGTTTGGTACTTGTTCCCCACCCTAGTTTAACGCGGTTCCCAATAAAAAATATAGTATCTCACAACTCTCTTACAATACTCTCACAACTCTCTTACAACCCTCTCATCGGTATAGGCCCCTCTCTTACACCACCCTTTTACCGGAATCGTAACCCTTTTAAATATCCCTTTCATTATTTGTGAGCTGTGAAAACAGGTTTCTGACCTGTTGTCCAGGTGGGTTGAATTGTGTCCTGCGGTGCTGCTCCGTGACTGAAATTTTTGCTGCAAGGGAAAAGCTTCTAAAAGGGCTTGGATGGAGCGAAAATCCTTTTGTCAAGGACTTGCGCACCGCGGACAAATCTTCTTTTGTCAGTTACTACTGTCCTTTTGAAGCCGAGTCGATTTTGAAGAAGCTGGCTTTTGACGCTAAGGCTTGCCTGCTTTTCGGCCCGAAAGGCGTGGGAAAAACTTCAGCGCTTTACTATGTCTATTACTCGCTGCCTGAAACCGAGTTCGATTTGTTCTTTTTCAAGGAAATGCCGGATTCGCTCACGGACTTAGCTTCTGAAGCAGGTCTGCTTTCGCCGCCCGGCTTTTTAGATGGTTTGAAAACCATGCTCGGCCGGAAAATCAAGCGCGAGATAACGCGCGCCCAGCTGGTTTCAAAGCTGAAGTCGCGTGGTAAGAAGATCGTTTTCTTTCTCGATGAAGCGCACTTGCACAAGGACAAGAGCATGTACATGGAGCTCAAGTACTTGCTTGACGACGTGCCGAATTTGCGCATGGTAGTCTCGTCAATGGATAAGAACGTTTTTCCGGATTCGCTTTTGCACTTGTTTGGCGAAGCCAACATTTTCCAGCGCAAGAATTTCACGCTCGATGAAATGAAGCGCATAGTAGGGCACAGAATAGAGGCAGTCGGCGGCTCCGGAGTAAAGCCGTTTTCGAGCGCGTTCCTCGAGCGCGTGCTGTCGGAAAAGAATTTGCTGTCGCCGCGCTACGTTTTCGACGATTTGAACGAGTATTTGGCCGAGGTTGCGGTCGGGAAACCGATTATGAAGCCCGGCGAGGAGTACAGCGATGACTTGTTCATCAGGTCTGTTGTGGATTCCATGAAAGAACCGAGCATTACTACCAATAACGTTGAATGGTGGGTTTCGCTATCGCCGGCTCAGCAGAAGATAATCGAATTGCTCGTGAAGTACCCGAACGGGTTGACGCTTAACGAGATCAAGCGCTTTACGGAATTGCGCCAGAACACGGCTTTCAATGCGTTGTATCAGTTGCGCGGCCAAGACGATGCCGAGATAACGCGCAAGCCGGATGTTCCGTTCCCGCTTGTAGTTGTGAAAGCGAAGGCAGTGGGCGGCCGCAAGAAGAATATTTACTTTATCGAAGGGAAAGTCAAGACCTTGTTTACATTGACGTGAAGGTGGTTCGTGTGAATGGTTTTGAAGTAGAGACCGGGGTTTCCTTGGGGGTTTGCGTCCACTGCCTGTTTTTTGCGCTGGTGGGTTTGTTTTTGTTTTTGGTTTTGTTTTGAAGGAGGGGTTGAATATGATTGGTGAAAAAACGCTTGCGGAAGTAGTGGCAGAGCTGTCCACTAGCACGAAATCTTTTAAAGTATCGGTTTTCAAAGACGTTGTCAGCATCAGCGTTGACGGGATTCACGGGTGAATTGCATTGTCTAAAGCGTTTTCATTGTTTGACATGGATTCCTTGATTCGCGGAGCAGGCGCGCAACGGGTTGACGAGCGCGCGAGCAGGAAGCTGCGCGAGAAATTAGAGGACGACGCCAAGAAGATTTTAAGCAAGGCGCGCGTTTACGCAACGCATGCAAAGAGAAAGCAGATAACCGGGCGCGACATTCGGCTCGCGGCAAAAAACGTTTAGTTCTTGTGTTTTTTATTTCAGAGGTGTTCGACCCATGGGTTCAGTTCCGTTTGACGATATAGTGGACGAGACGCTAGACTAGCTATCTTAGTTGCAGTTGTATCTCGATTACTTCCTTTGCTTTTTTCAGGAAAATCAAGTCGTTTTCCTTACTGCCTTTAAAGTAAGCTCCGGCGGCAACGTTGTGGCCCCCGCCTTCGCCCCCTGCTTCTGCAGCGGATTTCTTCATTGTCTCTCCTAAATCCAGTCCGGCGTCAACCAACTCGCGGCAGCCGCGCGCCGACGCCTTGGTAAAGCCTTCCTCGTCCAAGGCAAACGCAATAACCGGCTTGCTTCTATCGAACAATCCAGAGTTGAAGAACGCTCCGGCAACCGAACCGACAACTGTCGCGTCTACTTTGCCGCGGCCGTCGAAAAACAAGAACGCGCCCAAGTCACTGGCGTTTTTCTTTTCTTCCATAATCCCCGTGCTTATTGCGCGCCTGTGTTCGAGCAAGAGCGACTCTGCTTCCTGTAGCGCGCCGTCTTCCTTCAGGCACACGCGCAACCCGGTTTGAGCATGATCGTGCCTTCCGCACGCGTTCAACAGCGTGGAAAACTCCATCGCATCCCGCAAAACGCTTTTCGCGGGCGCGTCGAGAAACAAGTAAACGTCACCGATCATTTGCTTAACAGCTTTGTCCGGTACTTTATTTTCAACCGCGTAGTTGATCAGCACACTAGCGAGCTTTCGGCGGTCGAAAACGCTCAAGTCGTAGTAACTCAGCCATTCGTCTGCCTCGTTTTTCAACGCGATCCCGTTTTTCTCCAGGAACAGCGCGCAGTTTTTCCCGTTTCCGGTTAGCCCCGGCATGAACGGTTCCGTCGAATACTGAAGAAACGCAATAAGGTTGCGCGAAACGCGGCCGAACAAGCGCAAGTCCTTGCTTGAGAAAACCCATCCCTTTTCAACCGCTTCATCTAGCATGACTTTGTTTAAACCCGAGAATTCTCCGGTTGCATGGTCTTGCATGTCGCCTACTGCGCCGACTATTCCCAATCGTGCGATTTCCTTGTCATTCAAGTGCCTGAAGCAGAAGAATGCGGTTGTGGCAGCGCTTGCGTCAGTAGCGCCGGGAATCCCGAATGAAACCGGGTTAATCATCAATTCGTGTTCTGCGGCTGGTGGATGGTGATCGATTATAATCGAGTCCGGCGCATGCTTTTTTATCACGGGCAGCTGGCCTGCGCCAACGTCGCAGAAAACGAGTTGTTTGCC